>CAVSGB010000125.1:0-10882 GCA_963726845.1 uncultured Bacteroidota bacterium
ATCATATTTCTCAACTATTGATGACAATGCAGGTCATTTTACTTTTCCGGAAGTAAAATTTAATTCAAATTATATTCAATTAAAAGTTGAAGGTAATTATTATGATGAGGTTTTAGGCGGAATCCCAATTAATGAAATAACATTATATTCAATTGTTGATATCTCAAAAGATTCGATTATTAATGTAAATTTATTGACACACATTGAACAAAGCAGGGTTCAATTCTTATTAGACAAAGGTATATCATTTCAAAATGCACAAAAACAAGCCCAAAATGAGTTATTGAAAGTGTTTAATTTAGAAGATAAAGCAATTGGTAATGCTGAACAACTAGATATTACATCTCCAAATCTTGATGGCGGAGTGTTGTTGCTTATTTCGTCAATAATTATATCAAATTACGGTACAGGCCCTGAATTTCAAGAGTTTATTTCAAATTTTGTTACAGATTTTAAAGAGGATGGTACTATCGATTCTGAAAGTATTCAAGAAGCTTTAGCTACAGGGGCATATGTCTTGGATGTAAATAAAATAACAACAAATTTAACAACAAAATACAGCGATATGGGCAAATCAATAAAACCCTATGAAATAAACTTATTGTTAAATCAATTTCTAAGCAAAACGAAATTCCATAACCGTCTTTCGAGTCTTTTTCCTGACACTGTTTATGGTGCTATTAATTTACTAACATTACCTGATTCAACAAGAATAAATATAAACTTGAACTATTGCATAGCAATTAATTCGACAGATGATTTTTTATTATCAAATGCTTCTGTGTTTTTGACTTCTGATTATAATATGAATTTTTCGGCATCAGGAGTAAATTGGTATCCCGATGGCAATACTGAAAGAGTAGGGATAGATATGCAAATTAATAAAAGTATTATAATACCATTTAGTTTTAGTAATTCAGGCCAGGTATTTATTGAAGTACAAGCTAACTGTATGCCATTTAGTCCTATTATTCAATATAATCGAAATAGAACAATATTTTGGTAATAATAAATTAAAAACGACAGCCAATATATATAAAATGTGACGTTATCACAAGAATCTGACCAGTAGTAGTTATATTTTGTTGAAACTGCCAGCTGTATAAAGGAGTTAATATGGTATTTTAAAGACTCAACACACTTTGATTGACTAAATGAATAGATTATCTATATTGCTATCACTGATTGGGTTTGCCTATTCTAACAAAAAGAATTTTTCTACTTGTAGTAAGACTGAAAATGGAACAGGCAAAAGAGTTGTTTTCAATTTGCATTGTGATAAAGATTCAGCAATTTATTAAAAGCATACACGGATTCTATAGAAAGAATAATAACATCACATAAAATTGACTGCTAAAATCCAATGGGGCTCAGAAGTTTTTTCAAAGAAATGATTTTTACTATATTTGGGTATATCTTGATAAAGACATGCAGGTAAACCCAGCAACACGCATAACCGGTAATTTAGCGGGTTATAGTCAAATTTGGATATTTTAATAATATAATTAAAACTTATAAAAATGAAAAACTTATTTTTATTCTTAATCTTAGTCTTCTTGACTGTTTCTTGTAAGAAAGATAAAGAAAATGCAAAACTTCAATCCGGACAGTTCTCATTTTCAAAGCTTGAAAATTATAATTCGACTCTTAAATCTGCTAATACTCGAAAATTGAACACTACAATTGCAGTTGCCCAAAATCAATATTCGTTTGACCTTGGAGAGATTAAAACTTCAAAAAGTTTCTATTTCTTATTATTGAATGTTGGTGATTCGCCAATATTTGACATTACTTTAACATCTGATAATCCAAATTTCATAATATCACCTTCTAAAATCGGTTATTTAGGAAGTAATAAAAATTTGTCGACTAATGACAGCAACATAATTTTTCCGATTATTACTTTAGGGATTGAACATGGCAAAAAGATTGATGGAAATGGTTATGGAACATTATTGAATATGGGGAATAATTCAAGTATAATAACAATTAAAGGAAAAACCATTCTAAATAAAGATACTATTATTTTATCTATTAGCCCAACTTTATTAGTAGATGCAAAAATTATGGACATTAGATTTTTTGTAGATAATCAGGAAATTAATTTATATTATCCTAGTGGGTCATTAACAACTGCCATCAGAGGAATTGGCACTATTCCTTATTATTACACAGACTATATCAATAAACCTGTTAAAATAGAAAATACAGGAAATACAACAATCGCAATACAGATATTAGGAAATACTTCTGATACAATAACATTAGAACAAAATAAAACTATTGATTCTTTAAAAGTTGACGGACAATTTATGGTTTTTACAATTGGGAATTTAACGTCAGGTGGATACCATGCTGTATTTATATTTAATAGTGACGGTACAGCAGTTATAAACAATAAATTAAAGCTACTGGATGATGGGAATGCATATTTCGCATTATTTAAATGGGAAAATTTCTAAAAGATAATATCAAACCCGCCAACAGCGACTCAAAGCCATAGCGGGTTTCAGAAGGTTATCAAAATTTCCACATCGTATAAACATTTTTGTTTTAGGGCAAAAAAGCTCACACTATGCTTTACTGGCAATAGTCGAAAACGCTAAACTTTTAAATAAAATGAAGGATTCAAATAAAGAATATACAAATTAAAAACAAAAAATTATAAGAAAATCTGGATTGATCATTAGGGTAATATTATTCTATTCGTTGTTTTGTTTATCATGTAAAAAGGATACGGCCGGATCAAATACAAATTTTTCAAAGGTTAGTAGTATTTCAAATTACTCTAATGGTGCAATAATAAGTTCTCGTAACTTTCTTTATGATTCAAACGGTCGGATTATTAAAGAGACTGATATTTCGACTTTACAATCTTCATATACTACTTATCACTATTCAGGTTCAACAAAAACAGCTAAAACTTTTAATAACAATGACACTACAATTAGTATTATGACTTTAAATTCAAATGGGTTAGTAATTTCAAGCAATATGGGTGCTATGAATTTTACATTTGAGTACAATATCGATAATTATTTAATAAAAGTATTTCAGAATTTACAAGATAGATTAGATACGATAACTTATAATATTGTAAATGGTATTATCGTGACAGAAACAATGTCACTGTTGGCAGAAACAATAAAGTCAAACTTTACTAATTATACAAATACAATTGGTAATGAAAATTTTGGAGAGTCATTTTTAGGTAAACAAAGTATAAACTTAGTATCAGGTATTATATTTGTTGGTTCAGATACGACTACTTATAATTATCATTTTGACAAAAAAAACAGAGTATCCAGACAGACAATTGTTTCAGATATTAATAATTCAACTATTTATAAATATACTGATTAATATGTCATTACTATATTCATAAATAATAATGTCGCATATCGTTGACACTTTTTTATCTTATTTAATGCTATATTACCATCAAAGCTGACAATTTTATTACAGTTTTAAAGTTCATTGTTCCTGCCAGAAAAGGATTATTTTTATCACCATCCCAATATTTTATTGACATACCATCATTGGTTTTAAAATAGTTGGTTAAATAATATTTTACCTTAAATCCGCGAGTTGTTTGTTATGCTATTGATAATGATAACCCTTCGACTTCGCTCAGGGTGACGTCAGACTGAGCGAAGTCGAAGTCAGACCGGGTAAACGAAAAAGACTTGCGGATTTAAGGTTTTAAATTAAAATTTAGAAGTACATGACTTATTAGCATAAAAATTTAATTTTTATCAAATTTTTTCTTAAATTGGGTAATTCCAAAATTTGAAAACTTAAACAATACCTAAAATGATTACTGGAGATATAATTAAATACTTTGATGAAGCAATTAAAGTAGAAATTAATGCTTCTAACATGTATGCCTTATTTAGTCGGAAATTCCCTGAAGACAAGTTATTTTGGTGGTCATTAAGTATAGAAGAAATGAATCATGCTTCATTAATTGAAAGTGAGAAACTTTTTTATGAAGTAAATGTTTTCCCGGAAGAATTATTTTCAACAAACCTTGAAGAATTAATAAAAATCAACGATTCATTTTATCTAAAAATGAAAGAATTCAAGAACAACCCAACAATGGAAACAGCATTTAAAATTGCACTTGAAATAGAAAATTCAGCGGTTGAACTGGACTATCAAAAATTAGCAGAAAGTACCAAGAGTGGCAGGGCAGTTAAATTGTTCAAAGACCTCAATCGGGCAGACAAAGACCATGCAAAAAGAATAATGGATTATATGAGCAAAAAAGGTAAAATAGAATAATAATTTAAGTATTGTTCTATTGACTGAATATATTGAAAGAAAGATATTACAGGCATTGCTGCAATTTAAAAATTATATCGTTATCAATGGAGCCTGATTCATCAAAATCTGATTTGAATAATATAAATTATTATTGGCATAAGCAAAATTTTCTTCCCCAAACTGATTTTGAAGTAATTATTGATATATAACTTGTTGAATAAGTAAATACTTATTGAAAGTTGTAGTTTTGGCTGTCAAATATAAATATATAATGACATTTCAATTTTTAATAAGGTAAAAAATTCAAATGATGAAATTTAATCCTTCAATGCTCCAAATACAAAAAACCTGGTTGATGTTGGTGTTATTATAGGAATTATACTTGAATTTAAAAATAGAATATGTATTTCGTGTAAGGATTATTTTGGAATTGTTAATATATTTGGTTATCCAAATGAATTTTTCTTAAATCAAAATATAAGTTTATCAATAGGTCATAATCTAAAAAGTAATTGAATATGGAAAAACTTATTGCATGTTGTGGTTTAAATTGTGCTACTTGTGATGCAAGAATTGCAACAATTACTGACGATAATGAAATGCGTGCTAAGACAGGCTGAGAAATGGAAGGTTCAATACAATCCTAACCTCACTCCTGAAAAGATTAATTGTACCGGATGTAGAGAAGCAGGTGTTAAATTTGAGCATTGTATTAATTGCGAAATAAGGAATTGTGTTAAAACAAATGCTTTTAACACTTGCGCAGATTGTAATGAATTAGAATGTTGTTCTATTATTGGAAATATTCACAAATATGTTCCTGAAGCATTGGCTAACCTTAAATCGTTGAACTGATTTAATATTAAATGGTGATAACAGTTTTCGATTCTCAGGATCACTATTAACAAATAGACAATAACTAAAACTTTATGGACGAATTCATTTTAATTTTCAGGCACCAAGATGGAAAAAAGGCAGGTTCACCGGAACAAATAGAAACTTGGTTGACCCAGACACAAGTTTGGATGAATAGTATTGCAAATCAAGACAAATTGATTGGTGGAAATGGATTACGATTTGACGAA
Organism: uncultured Bacteroidota bacterium; assembly: GCA_963726845.1. Taxonomy (GTDB): domain Bacteria; phylum Bacteroidota; class Bacteroidia; order Bacteroidales; family DTGW01; genus CAVSGB01. The sequence continues at coordinate 5,352 of CAVSGB010000125.1, forward strand.
AGTCGAGTAGTAAAACCTAAAAATGTAGTTTTAATTGAACCTTTTGGTAATATTAATGAAACCATTGGTGGATACGTTATTGTTAAAGCAGAATCAGTGGATGAAGCAGTTGAATTTGCAAAAGGTTGTCCTGTTTTACAAGGTGATGACAATAGTGTTGAAGTGCGAAAAGTTGCCAGGAATAACGGGTTTCATTAGAAAAATAAATACTTCTAATAATAATTTATAGCACCGGTTTATTTTCCATTAATTGGTAAAATTATCTAACCTTCTTGACTATATTTATAAAATCACTATCGGGTTTAAAAGTTTGCATAAATATATAGGTTTTGAAATAATTAACAAATAAATAAATATGTTTTTGTAATAGGTTTGTTACTTTTGAATCCGTAATGAAGATAACAACAATCATACTTGCATTTTATTTCTGTTTCCTGACAGTTCAGCCTGTTATGAGACAAATTTATTCTGCAATAACACATCACACCGAAATTTGTGAACAAGATTGTTGTGCAAAAAAACATACAGAAAGCAGCAAACAAGAAAAGAACAACTGTTGTCATAATGGAGTTTGCAATCCAATTTGTCCGTGTTGTTTTTTCTTTATTTCCTATTCAGCTTTTGAGTTAAAAAGGTTTTCAATTCAATTCAAATTAATTCCGATAACTTATAATAAACTTGTTTCGGGTTTCCTATTCGATTGTTTTCATCCTCCTGAAATTGTTTAACTAACTTAACTGTCCGAATAGGATATTTTTGAAATTAATATATTAGTTAAACAATTTTAAATTATTAAAAATGAAAAAAATAATTTTAAGTATCGTAGCGACTTTATTAGTTGCTGGTATGGTAGTTTTTGCAAGTAATTGGACAACAAAGAAAGCAGACAACTGTTGTGCAAAGAACAGCACATGTTGTCCAGGTAATTCTTGTTGCCAGGACAAGTAATAATATTTAAACTGATTTACAAAGCCCATCACTAAAGAGGTGGGCTTTTTTTTGACTAAATAAAAAGGAGATATTGCAAAAATGTATTTTTATTAATATTAATATTTCCAGTTTATTGGCAATTAGTAACTTATATATTTTTAATATACATGAAACCAGTATTAGCTTTATTAATAATTTTAATAACTTCAATGTTCAATAAATTAATTAATACTGTAATTGTTAATATCATTAACTTTGTTATTTGTCAAATATTTTCTTTTATAAATTCATTTAAGTATATTTATAAACAATAAATAACCATGATTGCAAAATTGATAACAATTATTACTATTACTTTTTTGTATGGGTTCTTTGAATTTTTCATGAGTTTTTGGCAAAAAAGAAAAAGTATCAATGCTAAATCTGGTGATAAAGGAAGTATTTGGTTGCTTACGATTTTTATTGGTATTGGCTATTTTCTATCATTCAATATTGGTGCTACAAAAGTAGGTAGAATCTACCACTGGGATACCTTTTTTATTATTGGATTAATACTTATTGTGATTGGTTTAATAATCAGAATAACATCCATCAATACCCTTAAAAAACAATTTACCTATACGGTGAAAAAAATTGAAAACCATGAATTAATTGAAACAGGATTATACAGAAACATCAGGCATCCTGGCTATTTAGGCCAACTGATTATTTTATTAGGAATATCAACCTGCTTGTCAAATTGGTTATCGATTATTTTAATGATGGGTTCTGTTTTGATCGGATATACTTATCGGATGAAAGTCGAGGAAAAATTTATGATTGAACAAATGGGACAAAAATATTTGGATTATAAAAAGCGAACTAAAAGATTGATACCAAGGATATATTGATTAAAAAACCAGTTGAAAGTTTTGATTTAACAATATCTTTTTTATATTTCCCTCGTTGAACAAGTGTAATATGGTTGGTCGTTTCAAAATACCTAAAAAAATATGGATTTTAAAGAAGTTATTGAAAAAAGGCATACAATTCGAGATTTTCAGGAAAAGATTGTTCCTATAAAAATAATAGAATACGCCATTGAAAATGGATTTAAAGCACCGTCTTACAATCACCTTAGAGAATGGGACTTTATAATTATAAATAGTTTGGAATCTAAACTAAAAATTATAGAATCGGAACAACTTGATAAGTCAATTGATTTAAAAAATCTTAAGTATCAACTTAAGAATGACGATTCAATAATGAGGGATATGTATTTGGATGCAATTCCCAAACAAAAAAAAATGATTCTTGATGCTCCATCTTGTGTTATTGTTGCTTTTAAACCTAAAACGAGAGTTGAAAATGCAAAAAGAATATTTGACCTAAATTGTCTTGCATCAGTTTGGGCATGTATTGAGAATTTTCTATTGAGTTTAGCTGAAAATGATGTTTATGGAGTAACTTTTATTCCGAAAAATATTGATAGTATAAAGAAAAAATTGGGAATTCCTGACAAAATGGAAATAGCAGCAATAATTCCGATTGGATACAAAATTGATAATTCTCGAATAATAAAGCAGAAGACAATTAATATTTCCGAAAGGATACATAACGAGAAATGGTGAAATAACTATACCCAATATTTAGGAGATAAAATTATAAAATATTTTGATTCTCCCTATGGACGGATTGGTACTGTAATTTGTTTCGATATGGATTTTCCATTTTTCATTAACCAAGTCATTAAAATGGATGTTGCACCATTCAGAGCAATTGAGCATGGTTTTAATTTGGTTCGGTCAGTATCCAGGGGTTTGTCAGCTTCATTTAATTATAAAGGGCAACTTTTGTCGTCAAACGATTTTTACTGTAAAGATGATACAATATTTTATTCAGATATACCCAAAAAAGGATATGAAACAATTTATTCCATTCTTGAAGATTATTTTGCCTGGTTATGCATTCTTTATTTCTTAATAATAAGTGTTATATATTTAAAACGTAAATGAGTCAGATAATAAAATACGCAACTGCCAACAATTATATGATAAAGATAAATTTAAATTGTAATGACTGAAAATGAATCAATACAAGGACTAACATTAATTCCGGGAGTTGGCAAATCAATTGCAAAAGATTTATGGAATATTGGAATAAGGGAGATATCTGATCTAAATGGACAAAGCCCAGAGAAACTCTACGATTTATCTAATAAATTCGTTGGAACTGTTCAGGATAGGTGTCTTTTGTATGTTTTTCGCTGTGCAGTATATTATTCAGAAACACCAATATCAGCACAAGATACAGAGAAATTAAAATGGTGGAATTGGAAAGATAAAAATTAATTACAGCCAATATCTGCCCTATGTCCATGATGGGTTCAGACGTTTTTCAACGTTAGTCCACGTTGCAGGTTTTATGCCAGTTGATAAAGTCGCTCTTCGCAATCCTGCATGATCATTAACTGCATTCAGGCGCAATTAGGACCAAATATAAAACTGTGAGCAATTTTAAAATATTATACAATATTTTTAAACTGACAAAAAATTAATTTTTTGATTTGTATTAAAATTAGAATTCATAATAAAAAATACAAACTTATATGAAAACTAAAACTAATATTTTAAACTCAATTTTTGCAATTTTAATATTTGCATTTTACTCAAATTGTCAGGCCAGTCAAGTTACAGATAGCATTAAATTACTTCTTCAAGAATCCAAATATGAACAAGTGATTCAAATTGTCAACAGGTTAAAACAGAATAACCTGACTACTTCATTCATATACTATTGCGAAGGTATCTCATATAAAAATTTATATAAGGTCAATGAGGCGATTGGATCATTTCAAAAAGCATATAAAACTGATACTTTGAATTATAATAATTTAATAGAAATAGCAAATTGTTATAAGTTAATTGGAGCATATAAAAATGCTGTGATTTTTTATGAAAAATCATCAGTTAAATTTCCGGAAAATAAAACTATTCAAATAGAGATTGCCAATATGTATTTTGCACTTGAAAATTATAATAAAGCTTATAACCTGTTTCAGAGAATTTATTCAACTGACACTTCAAACCTGTATATTATAATAAACATTGCTAAATGCTATGACAATCTTGATAAAGATGATTCTGCTATTTTCTATTATCGAAAATATCTTAAAAATGATTCTACAAACAATCAAGCTATTTAAAGGCTTTGCAATCTTTATATCAAAAAGAAGAAGTATGATGATGCAATAATTATTACTGAAAAATATTTGCAAGTAGATTCCTTAAATCAGAAAATAAATAGCATCAATGCTTATTTATATGTTCTGAAAAAGGATTATGTAAATTCGTATTACAAATTTCTGAAGTGTTATTTGAATAATGATACTTCAAAATTTGTATTAAAGTATCTTGGAATAACTTGTTTCAAATTAGATAGTTTTGAGGCAACTAAATTTTATCTTGAGAAAGCATATAAATTAGATTCTGCTGATTACCAGGTTTCAAATTTTCTTGGGATTGCTTGCGCAACTTATGTTTATAAACAACTTGGAATTTATTATTTAAATAAGACAGCGAAACTTATGACCCCTGATTCTGTATATTTATCATCAGTTTATTTTAATCTTGGAAAAGCCTATGATTCATACAGTAACAGCCCTTGTAAAAGCGGCTATGATGCGTTTGTCAGAGCTAATGAATTAAATCCAAAAGACACATTGTCGATGTTATTTTTAGCGTTTAAGTTTGATAATTGCATACACGATAAAGAATCTGCAATTAAATATTATAAAAAATTTATTGCGACTAGGCCACCAAAAAAGAATGATAATAAAAATAGTAAGTTTGTTTTTTCATATTACGATACTGCAATAAAAAGACTCGAAGAACTAGAAAAAAAATAAAAACGCCTAACATCGGTTCAAATTCAATGTGGGCTTCAGAAGGTTTGTAAGTTCAGTGCTTTCTAATTATATTTGTGTAGCTGGATTTATCCTGTAATTAAATCCCACACTTTACATAGCCGGGAAACGCTTATGCCCAATGTATCAATATTTTATAATTCCAGTAATTTCCTTAACAACATTATAGTTAAAGACACATTAAGTATTGAGTTAATAGACTTATCTAACAGTAAATCTATAACAAATTCTAAAATCGAAACTGTAGGTACTGGCCAATCGGATTATATCGCTTCTAAAAATTTAATTAATAGTTTTCCTGTTAATCCTATAAATTTAGGTTTAAATATTACAAAAATGAAAAAAAATCTACCGCTAATATACTTAAGTCATCATGTGACTTGCAAAAACAAATGTAAAGTTCCAGTTGAACTAAATCCCGGACTTATACTTTGAACTCATCAAAAAGTTCTTATTAGTTTGGCAATTATATAAACTTCAGTTAATTAAGAAATTATTTTTAATAAACCGATAACCTCAAGTAAAACAAAATACTACATTTTTTAGTTTAATCCTATTGTTTAAAAAGTTGAGGATATTATTGAAAATTAACATTTTAGCTGGCTTATTCCTACATTGAAATGACTTTAAGTTGACATTTTAGCCTTATTTGTACTTTCAGAAAATAAATAAAGATGTAACAGATATATTTTATAAA
>CAVSGB010000126.1:0-6343 GCA_963726845.1 uncultured Bacteroidota bacterium
GATGATGAAAACACTTATAATGATATTTCAAATTATTTAACTGCAAATCAGAAATCGTTTCCTGCAGAGTATAATATTTTTTACAAAAATTTATCCGATAGCGGTTTAAATGTTTTATTCAGTCATTATTGCAGTCGCATGTCATTGGATGCGACGAATAAAATATGGCTGAAAGCTCATTCAAAAGATCTGGAACAATTTGCAAAATTTTTGGATAAGTACCTACCGGGAAAATAGGTTGTAGTTTTCTACCTTTGTACACTATTAAATATTTTAAATGATGCTAACTACAGAACAGGTAAAAGATTTGAAAGAGCGCGAAGAAGCCCTTAGGAGGTATCTTTGACATCGAAAACAAAATAATCCGTATAGAAGAAGAAGAACAAAAAAACCAGGCTCCTGGTTTTTGGGACGATCCGAAAGAGGCTGAAAAACAATTAAAAAAAGTTGCTTCAATTAAAACCTGGGTCACAGCCTATAATAAAGTTAAATCAGCAACAGATGACTTGCTTGTAATTGCCGATTTTTTAAAAGAAGGTGAGGCAACAGAAAAGGATTTGGAAGAGCAATACAATATTGCATTGACATTGATCGAAGACCTAGAATCGCGGAATATGCTGCGCAATGACGAAGATAAATTCGGTGCTATATTAAAAATCAATGCCGGTGCGGGCGGGACAGAAAGCCAGGATTGGGCTGAAATGCTCATGCGCATGTACCTGCGCTATGGCGAGCGGCACGGTTACAAAATGAAAGAAGTCGATTTTCTAAAAGGTGAAGAAGCCGGTTTAAAAACGGTGACTATAGAATTTGAAGGTGATTATGCTTATGGTTTCCTTAAAGGAGAGAATGGTGTCCACAGGCTCGTGCGCATTTCCCCGTTCGATTCGAATGCCCGGCGACATACTTCTTTTGCTTCTGTTTTTGTTTCACCGTTGGTCGATGACACAATTGAAATAATAGTTAACCCGGTAGATATTTCCTGGGAAACATATCGCTCGTCGGGGGCTGGCGGGCAAAATGTAAATAAGGTCGAAACGGCAGTTCGCCTGCGCCATGCGCCAACCGGTTTTGTTGTTGAAAACCAGGAAGAACCGTTCCCAGTTCAAGAATAAAGAAAATGCAATGAGAATACTCAAATCGATGTTGTACGAACTTGAACTTCAGAAACGGCGGGAAAAACAAGCTGTTATTGAAGGTAATAAAATGAAAATTGAATGGGGCTCTCAGATAAGGAATTATGTGCTTCATCCCTATAAATTGGTCAAAGACCTGCGTACCGATTATGAAACATCGAATGCCCAGGCTGTGCTCGATGGCAACCTCGATGATTTTATAAAAGCATATTTGATGGAAGCCGGAGGAAATTCATGATGAATACTGAGACACAGAGGCACTGAGTTTTATATATAGTGTCTTTGTGCCTAAGAAGCAGTTTGGGATTTAAATAAAATTTTAAAATGGAGAAATCATTAAGTAGTATTTTAAATTTTTGGAGAAGCAATTAAGCTTGTGATTTAATTCATGATGAAGTTAAGTTAAAAAGATGGTTGCCTCTCTGTGTTTAATATTTATTACAACCTCTCTATGTTCAATTTTTTATTTTTTCTCAAGTTCTACTAATGCTGAATCAAGCGTTTCATCTATTTCCCTGATAATAGGGTAAAAGCCGTCATTATCGAAGAAATTTCTTGCAATAAATGCTTCAACCTGGGTCGAAATAAGTTTCTCAGAAATTTTTAATTCGTTCTTCTTAGGTTTTAATTCTTGTTTTATGGCATAATCAACAAACTTTTCAAACAATTTATCTTCCTTAAGATATTTTCGAAAATCATTTAAAGATGAGATGTCTTTTAAAACATTCCGGTTAATGTCGCTATAGTTGAAAGCAAACTTATAAATTAACCCCATATCGCGTACTTCCCTGTAAAAAGGGGTAACACCTGTGGTATCGTAAGGAACAAAAATATCGGGCATGATACCTCCACCACCATAAACTATTTTGCCTTTTGGGGTCTTAAACTTTAAAGAATCACTAAAATGGATACTGTCTTTATTTTCGAATTCACCATGAATAAAACGATGGCTTAAATCTTTATAATAATCATCAATCCCGTTTTTGTACGACTTTTGTATACAACGTCCGGTTGGCGTATAATACCTTGCAACGGTCAGTCTTATGGCAGATCCATCGGCGAGAGTAGTTTGTTCCTGGACGAGACCTTTTCCAAAAGAACGACGGCCTACAATTGTACCACGATCGTTGTCCTGTAGAGCGCCTGCAAGTATTTCTGATGCAGAAGCTGTGTATTCGTCCACCAACACAGCCACTTCATCGTTTTGGCAAATACCTGCTGATGTTGCAAGAAAATCTTCCCGGGGTTTTGCCCTGCCTTTGGTATAAACAATAAGTTTGTCTTTGTCGAGAAACTGGTCGGCAAGGCTAATGGCTGCTTCTAAGTAACCGCCTCCATTTCCACGCAGATCGAGAACCATCTTTTTCATTCCTTTTGCCCGAAGTTTGTTAACAGATGCAACAAATTCGGTATAAGTGGTCCGCGCGAATTGGCTTATTTTAATATATCCGGTAGTGTTATCGAGCATATAAGCTACATCAACACTATAAAGCGGGATTTTATTCCTGGTGATATCAAAAACCAGTTCACGCTTTTTGCCAGGACGTTTAATAGTTACTTTAACTTTAGTTCCCCGTGGCCCTTTCAATTTTTTAATAATTGCATCGCTTTGCAGTTTAACGCCGGCAACAATCGTGTCGTTAACTTTAACAATCCGGTCGCCGGCTAAAATCCCTACTAATGCCGATGGGCCGTTAGGTATCGTGTTGATAATAATTACTGTGTCGTTTTGCATATTGAATTGTACGCCAATCCCGCTGAAATTTCCTTCGAGTGGTTCATTCACTGCTATTAAGTCTTCAGCCGGGATATAAACTGAGTGTGGATCAAGGCCTTTTAATACAGATACAATTGCTTCTGTAGTTAGTTTATCCGGATTGACTGTATCTACATATTCTTCTTCAATATATTTTAATACATTGTTTAGTTTATCGCTCTTAGGGTAAAGCATTATACCGCTGGATGTGAGTTGTGGCCTTTTGTTGATAGCAATACCGATCAATATTCCAAATACAATTGCCAAAGAAATTATAAATGGTAAATAAATTGAAATTCTTTTTTCCTTATTTTCTGACATTTTTAAATTATTACGTGAACAACTTCAATTTTAGCCCTTTCAAGTATTTTCAGGCCGTCTTCGTTATGATACTTATCACAAAACACGACCCGCTGGATTCCGGCCTGGATAATTAATTTCGAACATTCCAAACAAGGAGACGATGTAATATATAAGGTTGATTTTTCGCTACTGTTATTCGATTTGGCTACCTTCGTTATTGCATTCGCTTCGGCATGAAGCACATAAGGTTTTGTTTTATTATCTTCATCTTCACAATTGTTCTCAAATCCTGATGGAGTGCCGTTATAACCGTCCGAAATAATCATCCGGTCTTTTACGATAAGCGCACCAACCTGCCTCCTCTTACAATATGAGTTCTGCGCCCAAATTCTTGCCATTGATAAGTAACGTTTATCCAGTGCCTCCTGCTTCCCGGCTTTATTTTCTGTATCTTCCATTGAATTAGTTAAGCAGATGTTTTAAAATTAATTTTACCAAAGGTAAGTGAATATTTTTTCAGAAATGAATAGGCAAAATATTAGATAAAAAATTCGATTCATTGTTTTATCTGCATTTTCAATGAGTTAGTGTTTTAATTGATGTGGAGTTTATTCATTATATCTTTAAACCGTAAGAAAATTGCGACATCTGTTTTATAGTTATAATTGAAATTTATATATTTACATATTATATTAATTAACTTTTTTTAAGAAAATAAATTATTTTCAGGTTGGAACAAATCTTTGAATTAAATTCATCAGGTACTTATGGCCAGAAATTTTAGGATAGCGATTTTACTCATTTTTCTTGGCTCATTACTTCCGGCAAGGGCGTTATTCTATAAATTTGTTCCTGATAATGATAAAATAACAATTTCCACTTCTGACAAAAAGAAACTCGATAAAGCAGAAAAGGAAATTCAGAAATCAGCAGAAATGATGAAAGAAGCTGATAAATATTATGCAGAATTGGCTACGAAACAGGCTGAGCTTACTTCAGAAGAATCCGATAACTTAAACAACAAAGCCCTGGACAAACAGATTGAAGCATTAAAAATGAAGCAATCTGGCAATAATAAGAAGTTCGGAATATATTCAGGTATTGCAAATGAGTTTTGGAAAAAATACCAGGGAACCCCTGATGAATTGAGTTATCCAAAAGCAATGGAAAGCAGAGCACGCAATGATTTTCAATCTTCACAAGACCAAATTAAAGAAGCAGAAGATACTAAAGATAAGCTTCTGATTTATTCAAAATTATCGAATGCAACGGAATTACAGACTAAAGCAGTCGAGAGTATTACGAAGGCTGTAGATATCTATCTTACTACACAATTGACGCCTTCTCCATCATCTCAGACAATGCCAATGATTGTTCAGTCAAATCCTGCCGATTCAATTTCCAAACAAAATAATAATCAAAACCTTGCTGATACTTTGCCAAAAGCAGATTTGCCCAAACCTGAAATATCCAATCAGCATAAAGAAGATACAGTGGACAAAAATTTTGCACAACAGCAAATTTCATCTACGCCGGTTAATACAAAAACAGATACTTCAAAAAATGACAATGCCAATTCGGCTAATCGCTCTGCTGAACCATCATCTAACATTTATACAGAAGATAAAATTAATAAAGATCTGAAAAAAGAAAATCAGCAAATTTCTCCATTAAGTAATTCTTCAAAAGAACCGGCGAATGAAACAACTGTGAATTTTTCAAAAAAACCAACTAAGGTTCTAATTCACGCAGCTAATGAAAAGGCTGAAAAGATGGGCAGTGTTGAAAAGGGCGAAGATAATACATATAAAAAGAGAGAAACTAGTATCAGAACTTCAGGAACCAATTTAAAACAGGCAAGATTTGAAGTTAAAACCTCTGATAAAATAGAGGCCAATGGGTTTTATTATGTGGTGCAAATTGCAGCCAGCAGGGTATCAATGAACGAAAATATGCTGAAGAAAATTTATGGTGGCCCGGAAAAAGCAAATGAAAACATCGAGGACGATTGGTATAAATATACTATCGGCCAGTTCAATTCATTTTTTATTGCCCACAAGTTTTTGGAAATATGTGGTGTTAAAGATGCATTTATTATTGAATTTGTAAATGGTAAAAAAGTAATTGGTAAAGAATCATTTGTTGAACCAATGAATAGTTCAAATAATCTGGTAAACTTCACCATTCCAAAAAATATCAGTTTTAAAGTTCAGATTGCTGCAAGTCGCAGCGAAGCTTCTTTTGAGTATCTGAAGAAAATTTTTAATGACCCCCAACAACTTGACAAAATAAATGAAGAAGGATGGTTTAAGTATTCAATCAATTGCGGTAATAATTATAATGAAGCTTGCGAATTACTAAAGAACATCAATATTAGAGGTGCATTTATCTCAATTTACCGTGATAATGAACGAATAAGTATTAAAGATGTGTTTAAATAGGCAGCTATAATTTTCTGCTATTTATTCTCTTTTACGGTTCTGTGGCCGTTACATTTTTGGGTTCAAAAAAGGACGATTGATGGACTTACAGATAATAGAATGTGATTTTAACAACCCTCTGCACAGGAATAAATTAATTGAAATTACTGTTGCATATATGCGCGATCCTATGGGAGGTGAAGAAATTATGCCTGAGGAAACTAAAAAAAACTTAGCTGAAGGGCTCGCCAACCATCCAGCCTGTTTTGTTGTTTTTGCTGTAAATAAAGGTGAATACATTGGTATAGCAACAAACTTTATAAACTTTTCAACCTTTAAAGCCAGGCCATATTTTAATGTTCACGATATTGCTGTCCTTAAAGAATACAGAGGTAAAGGAGTTGGAAAGAAATTACTTTCGTATATCATTGAAAAAGGCCGGGAGAGGGGTTATTGCAAGATAACTTTGGAAGTTCGTGACGACAATGAGAATGCTAAATTATTATACCAAAGTTTGGGGTTTAAAGATACAGAGCCAAAAATGCACTTCTGGACTAAAATAATATAGGAAACTATTCTACTATCAACTGACTATAAAGCCATATTTTACGGCTTGAATCCTGAGTGGTAAGCATTATATATTCTTCGATAGCTTTATGACGGTCATTAAATGAGTTCAATGAAACCCTGAAAGTCGTATCCCCTATGTTTAAAATTTCTGGTGTAAA
>CAVSGB010000127.1:0-39885 GCA_963726845.1 uncultured Bacteroidota bacterium
TGCGGTGCGTCGAGAACGCCGCGGCGTTCAGCAAGATGGTGAGCCGCATGAGAGCGCCGCTGTCGGGCTTGGCAGCGTATGGCACGGTGATGGCCGCGTACTGGCGCACAGTATTCGGAGATAGTGCCAGAGGGACGGCGCGCTCGGAACGGGAGGGCTCGACGACTATCTGCCAGCGCTTCCGGCAGACACCGTTCCGATCGTCGCGGAGGGTGGATTCCACGGAGTAAGTGCCCGCACCGAGAAAGTAATAACCGCTTATATCGAAACCGGAGCCGGCTTTGACGGCCTCCGAAAGCGATGTGCGGCCGATCAGGTAGGTGGGAGCGCCGCCTTCGGGGCGGGCACCTGGTTCTTCGTCGAATATACGTTTAAGGGGAACAAATTCATTACTTGAAGGCGAATCGCCGCTAATCTTAATAGATGGTGTTACATTCGAAGGGGAACTGGCTGATATTAATGCGGATGATATAGAAAACATCGATGTCGTTAAAGGGGCCTCTGCTTCTGCTTTATATGGGTCAAATGCCGGTAGTGGAGTATTGGTCATTACATCGAAGCGGGGAAAATTCAGCGAAGAAAGCTCTACTGATATTAAATTCCGCAATGAATATGGAGGCTCGAGCCTTGAAAGGGAAATAAAACTTGCTACACATCATCCTTACATGTTGGCCAGCGATTATATACAGCCCGGATACACTAAATATGCCGGGGTTACTTACCCTGCAGGCTACGCAGGAGGACACAACGATTCAATCAAAGGCAGTCCGGTACTTGATTACGATCATTATGCAGATAATCCATATTCTTCCATAATTGATCAACAAAAGGAAATTTTCAGGTCAGGCCAGTTTTATACAAATTATATCTCAGTTGCGAGTAACAGCAAAAAGACTACAATTTTTACTTCTTTCGAGAACAATAATAATTCCGGGATCGTTTTTAATTCAACCGGATCTTCGCGCCAAAATTACAGGATAAATGTTGACCACAAAATTTCTGATAAATTAAAAATTTCCGGAAGTTATTTGATGACTCAGAATGAAATTGACAAGCCTAATGATGAAGGTTCTGGCAGCCCGTTCTTTAATGTTCTCCACATGAGCCCGGATGTGAACCTCAACATGAATTCTCCCGACACAATGGTACTGAAAAAATATTATTATAAACCCGACCAGTGGTCAAATGGAGAAAATCCAAAACATCAGCTCTTTTATGAGCAAAGTACCCAGAAGAGAAATGAAAATTTGCTAAATTTTTCTGCAAATTGGACAGTAGCTTCCTGGCTAAATTTCGATGGTTCATATAGTATGGAAAAACAAAATGTTGACGAATTGCTTATAAAACCTATTGGTTACCAAATGGACAATCTCCAGGATGTTAATGGTTATGAAGCCAAATCATCAAGCGAATATTCTTCGCAAACAGCCCAGTTTACTGCCAACCTGCAAAGAAAATTTGGGGAACTTGTGACCAAAGCCAAACTAAGTTATTTGTTCGAAAAATATCTTACCGATGGAATGGTAGCAAGTGGAAACGATATGTTGGCATCGGGGTTGACAACACTTTCCAACGTTACAAATAGTCTTAGCATGAACTCAGCAGAAACTGAAATATTGGCGAAAAACTATTTTGGAATTTTAGATATGGTCTATAAAGACAAATATATTACATCACTTCTTTATAGAATTGACCAATCATCTCTGTTTGGCCCCAATAATCGCACAAACCCATATTACAGGGCATCTTTTGCATACAGGTTAAATGAAGACATCCACCTGAAAGGATTCCAGGAATTAAAGCTTACGGCAGCTGTTGGGACTTCAGGTCAAAGGCCGGGATTTTATTATCAATATGAAGCGTATCCTATTGTTACCAATAGTTCAATTATTCAAAATGGAGGAATAAGTGCAAATGCAAATATTAAACCAGCAAATACCCAGGAAATGGAATTTACAGTTAATTCACAGTTCTTAGAAAAATTCAATCTTGAAATAGCCCGTTCTTATGCAACTACGACAGGAGTTTTCTTCCAGGTTCCACAGCCTGCAGCAACAGGTTACAAGTACCAGTGGGCTAACGCAGCTACAACTTCTTCGAATACCTGGGAAGTTACTTTCGGGACACAATTGATAAAAAAGAAAGATTTGGACTGGACTATTAATTTAACGTTTGATAAAACGGTACAAAAAGTAACTGATTGTAGTGCCCCTTCACTACCGGTTGGCCCGGTTATAAATGGCCAGCAAATTTTCAGGGTTGGAAAAGGTTCTGTTATAGGTCAGGCTGATGGCTATACCTGGGTCAGGAGCATCAATGAACTCAAACAACAGGCGAACCTTTTACCGGCAGGTAAAACTGTTGACGATTATACTGTAAATAGCGATGGATATGTCATCCCTAAAGGAACCGAAGGAACATATTTGGAAAAACCTATTCAGCTTTTAAATCCGGACAGCACGCCAAAAGTTGTGAAAATTGCAGACTTTAACCCAAATTTTAATTTATCATTTTCCACTAATTTAAAGTGGAAAAATTTTGGAATAAGCATGTTATGGGTTTGGAAACAGGGAGGTGATATTTATAATTATACTAAACAATCGATGTATCTTGATCTAAGTGTCCGGCGACATAGACCAGTTCGGAAAACCTGATTATCAAAAGAAAACAATTGATTATTATAGTACATTTTATAACCTGGGCAACATCAATAGTTATTTTGTTGAAGATGGTTCATATTTAAAATTGCGCGAACTATCATTTTATTATACCATTTCTGATAAAACCATTAAAAATTTGAGTAAATCATATTTGAAAAATGTCCGAATTGGAATTTTAGGAAGAAATTTACTGACATTTACAAAATATTCGGGTTGGGACCCGGAAGTTAGCACACCTGGTGCTAATGGATCAGGTGCAACTAGTTATATTGTAGATATGTTTAATTATCCTAATTACAGGACATATTCTGTAACACTGGAGTTGAATTTTTAAAATTGAAAAATACAAATTATGAAAAAATATTTTCCAATAACATTAATTATTTCAGCCCTGGTTCTGACTTTAGGCTGTCAAAAATTAGATGTGCCAAATTTAAACCAACCCGAAAAGGCCAATTTATATAATGACCCCCACGACCTTGAAAATTTTGGACAAGGTGTATATTACAATTATTGGCTAAACGAACGCAGTTCGAATTTTGACCCAAATATTAATATTCTGACAGAAGCAATGGCAAACCAATATACAGCCAGTTGGGCCAATTTCGGATGGCTTACAAATTCAGGGACTCCGCGAGTGGCATGGGACAATGTGAATACTTTATCTAACGATGGTGTACTCGAAAACTTTTATTATGGTAGTTACGGTGTCATTTCACAGGCTAACACTGTGATCCATAAATTATTGATCGATAAGGTACAGCTTGGGTCAGGTGGACAGCATAATTCGAGGATTCTTGCCTTGTGCTACTTAGTTCAAGGCCTGTCCTATGGCAATCTCGGGCTTGTATTTGATAAAAATTTTATTGTAACTGAAAATACAAAAGACGTAACGAAAGTTACAACTTCGCCCTATAAAACAGTCAGGGATTCGGCAATAAAAGCGCTCTGGAAAGTCATTAAAATTTGTGATACAGCAACATTTACACTTCCGGGATCTATTTTTAATAATATTGATATTACCAATACAACGCTGAAACAAATTGCTAATTCATTTATTGCAAGGTTAGAAGTTCTAACTTCAAGAAATACAAGCGACAATATTGAAATAGTCTGGGACAGTGTTCTTTATCATGCCAATAACGGTATAACCTCAGATTTTGGTTCAAAGTTTAGCGGTTGGCCATATAATGGCGGTACATGGTACGATTTAAATTTCTACTATCTAAATTTGCCTGACTGGGCAAGAATTAATTGCAGGATAATAAATTTAATGGACCCATCATACCCTGCAAGATACCCTTCGAGTGGTGTAGCTCCCAATGTACATGCCGGATTATTACCAGGACAGGCATCTTCTTATGACCACAGATTGCAGTCCGATTTTCAATTTTTGCCATCAGTTAACTTTAAACCAGAAAGGGGATACCTGTTTTTTTCTCATTACAGGTATAGCAGGTTTGACAAATATTATTTACGTACAGGCGATGTTATGACCGAATTTCGCGAATACGAAAACGAACTTTATAAAGCTGAAGCCTACGCGAATCTGAACCAGTTGGATAAAGCGAATGCAATTTTGAACAGCTTTAGCAATCCAAGGTTTCTTCGCGGATTAATTCTATCAACACCCAGTACTTCAAAACTTAATATGCTAAAAGTTATTTTTTACGAACGTGATATTGAATTACTTGGACAAGGTTTTATGCTTGCATTTGCTGATATGCGCCGCAGGGATATGCTTCAATATGGAACGCCTTTGCATTTTCCTATTACGGGAAAGGAGCTTCAAACCCTGCAATGGCCTAATTATACTTTTGGCGGTACAAATCCGGTTCCTGATGGAATTAATACTTCTAATGGAGGATGGTTCGATGCAAATGGAAAACCGGTTGATTCTAATTATTAGTCTTTAAATTATGTTAGACTTTGATTATAAATGTATGAGAAGAATAATTATTAATACTTTGGTTGCCTTAACTGTAATAACTTTTATAGTTATTTCATGCAAAAAAGATACTTATGACTGGAAGGATGTAATTCCCGGCGAACAAGTTATTAAAGGCCCTGACACGATAAAAGCTGATAATATTACAACTTATATGTATCTGGCTATTCCCCGTGGAGGATCAGATTATAACTGGCAAATTGTCAGGGGGCCAATTACAATAGAAAAAAACAAGTATATGCCATTTTTAATTAATATCAAGGGGCAGTCGCAAGTTGACACAAGTGCAGAGATTTCTGTTGCTGAAACAACCTGGGGAGGTAAAACCGGAAGTACTATTATCTTTAAAATTGATAAGATAAATTGTTTTACACAATTTACTGATTTCAACCAGTTTCTTGGATCAGGTAAATTTACATGTTATGAACTCGATTATGCGCCTTATACTGTTAATTTAACATATTTATCAGGCGATACGATTGAAAATGACAATTTTTACAGTATGGGCTGGAAGCTTAAATACACGATTAGCGAAGATGTGAATGAAATTATTAAAATAGTGAATACAAAATACGTTTACAACTCCGAAATAGTGCAAGTGAACGGTTCCGGAACGTATAGTATTTGTAAAGGCGAAATCAATTTGAATTTTGCGATAACAAGGTTAAGTGGCGATACTATTGATAATGGCGCTGGTAAAGTCAGGTTTGAACACCAGTGACACAATATAATTTTATCAGGAAATGCAGGCCCGGCTTGCATTTTTTGTTTTAAAATATTTGAAAATTCAGAAAAATTTTATGACCTGCAAATCGTAATTGTATTTTTCTATATTTGCTTTCTATGGATACAAATAATTTAAGGGCCGGAAAAGAAAATCATTTAGGTCAAAAGTCTATTTCTATATGGTTTACAGGCTTATCTGGTTCTGGAAAATCAACTCTTACTTGTGAAGTCGAGAAAAAACTTTCTTCTCTCGGATTTCTTTCAATTATTCTTGATGGCGACCATATTAGAAAAGGATTAAACAATAATTTAGGATTTTCAGAAGAAGACAGGTTTGAAAACATCCGAAGGGTTGCCGAAGTCTCAAAACTATTTGTCGAAAGCGGTATAATTACGTTATGTGCGTTTATTTGTCCTTTGGATGCAATGAGAAAACAGGCAAAAAAAATAATAGACGAAAGTGACTTTTTTCTTGTATATCTTGATGCACAATATATGGATTGCGAAAAAAGAGATTGCAAAGGTTTATATGCAAAGGCAAAAAGTGGCAAGATTGATAACTTTACAGGTTTAACAGCAAGATATGAAAAGCCTGATGATGCTGATTTAATTCTTGATACTGTCAATCAAAATATTGACACATGTACCGAAAAACTATTAAAATTCATATTGCCAAAAATATCGATCACAAGATTACCTGATGAATCAGGAAAATGAATCTTTATATAAAAACGATTATGCACGATACAATTAAAAAACATATTATTAATCACCTGCGCGAATTAGAGTCTGAATCCATTTATGTATTACGCGAAGTTGCAGCCCAGTTCGAGAAACCATGCCTTCTATTTTCAGGAGGTAAAGATTCTATTGTAATGTTTCATATTGCCCGGAAAGCATTTTGGCCGGCAAATGTGCCATTTCCACTTCTTCATATTGATACAGGGCATAATTTTCCTGAAACGCTTCAATTCAGGGATGAACTAATGTCAAAAACAAGTGCAACCTGCATTGTCCGAAATGTGCAGGACACTATTAATTCAGGAAAAGTAGTCGAAGAGACCGGTCCCAATGCAAGTAGAAATGTACTTCAAACTATTACACTCCTTGATGCAATTGAAGAGTTTAAATTTGATGCTGCCATGGGTGGCGGGAGGCGTGATGAAGAAAAAGCCAGGGCAAAAGAACGTTTTTTTTCGCACCGCGATGAATTTGGACAATGGGATCCTAAAAACCAAAGGCCTGAACTATGGAATATCTTCAATGGCCGAAAGCACTTGGGCGAGCATTTCAGAATTTTTCCTCTTAGTAATTGGACTGAGATGGATATATGGCAATATATATTTTTGGAAAATATCGAAATCCCGAACCTTTATTTCACACACGAGCGCGATATGATCAACCGTGATGGCGTATTGCTTGCAAAATGTGATTTTATCCAGCCTAAAGTAAGCGATAAAATCTTAAAAATGAAAATCCGTTTCAGGACAATCGGCGATATGACTTGCACTGGTGGTGTAGAATCTCCAGCTTCCACGCTTGAAGAAATAATAAATGAAGTGGCTGCAACCCTTACAACCGAACGTGGTACCCGTTGGGATGACAAACGCTCCGAATCAGCAATGGAAGACAGAAAAAAACAAGGTTACTTTTAATACAATGACAAATTACCAATGACAAATTACGAATTAATTATAAAATATAATAAATTGAAAAAGAATTTAAAAAGATATAATTGGTAATTGGTAATTCAATGTCGTTCACTTAATTAAAAACCCTTCGGCTCCGCTCAGAGTTCATCTTTAGCAAAAGGTGTACGTTGAGCGAAGCCGAAACGTACTTACAAAATAATCGGCTTAAGTCAACGACATTGATTGGTAATTTGTAATTGGTCATTGGTAATTAGTAATTTATGTATCAATTTCTTACACCTGATAATTTTATCGACTACGAATTAATCGATACTGGCAATTTCGAAAAACTTGAGCAGTTTGGAAAGTATATTGTTGCCAGGCCTGAACCACAGGCAATTTGGGATAAATCGTTAACAGAAAAAGATTGGAATAAGATGGCTCAGGCATATTTTAGACGTGACAAAAACTATAAATCCGATAATATTGAAAATTATGAGAAAGGAGAATGGATTTTAAAAAGTGAAATGCCAAATCAATGGTTCGTTCAATATAACTATAAATCAATGCACCTGAAAATGAGGTTGGGATTTACTTCTTTCAAACATATTGGAATTTTTCCCGAGCAGGCAGTAAATTGGGACTTTATCTACGATACAATTCAAAATATCAAATCTGAAAAATCTAATATTTTAAATCTATTCGCCTATACAGGTGGGCCTCTTTGGCCGCGCGGGCTGCAGGAGCGAGTGTAACCCATGTAGATTCAGTAAAACAGGTAATTTCATGAGTCCGCGAAAATATGGAAGCAAGCGGACTTTCTGATATTCGTTGGATTGTAGACGATGTTATAAAATTTGTGCAACGGGAAATAAGGCGAGGAAAAAAATATAATGGAATTATACTCGATCCTCCTGCTTATGGACGTGGGCCTGATGGGGAAAAATGGATACTTGAAAAATCAATTAATGATTTGATAAAAAATTGCAGACAATTGTTAAATAATGAAAATTCGTTCCTTCTTCTTAATCTTTATTCTATGGGATATTCCGCAATTATTGCCGAAAGCCTTGTAAAATCGATATTTTCAGATTTTAAAAGCATAGAAACCGGTGAACTTTTGCTTAAAGACAAAACAGGTAGAAATTTGCCATTAGGGATTTTTTCAAGGTTCACTTTATAATATAGTTATGTGCTAAAAGCGAATGTAAAGAATTATTTTTGAATTTAATTGGCACATTAGCAAATTATCACATTGGCACATCAATAAAATGACTGAGAAACAAAAATTCATACACAGCCTTATATTCCCGGTATTTTTTGTGCTAGTTCTGTGGATTGTCAAATTTGGCGAATGGGCTTCGGGTACATCATTGGCATTCCTTGGAATTTACCCTTTGAAATTACAGGGATTAATTGGCATATTGACATCTCCTCTGATTCATGGCGATATAAAACATCTGACAAATAATTCAATACCATTATTATTAATGTCCGTTGCAACATTTTATTTTTACCGTCCTTTGGGTTACAAAGTTTTTTTTCTTACGTGGTTGATGACAGGTTTATGGGTTTGGTGTGGTGCACGCGAAGCATATCACATCGGGGCAAGCGGAATTGTTTATGGGTTGGCATTTTTTTTGGCAATCAGTGGCGCTATACGCCACACACAGGAATTAGCAGCAATATCGTTAATTGTTATATTCCTTTATGGCAGCATGATATGGGGTATTTTCCCTTTTATTCCTGATATTTCATGGGAATCGCACCTTTCAGGGGGAATAGCCGGACTTATTTTGGCAATTTTGTACAGAAATGAACGGCCTCAACCTAAAAAATACGATTTGGAAGAACCACCAGAAGCTGATGAGAATGAATTTAATATTTGAAATTTTTTAATATTAGTTTCAAATTTCTCACCTTATAATAATGATTTAATTTGTACTCTGCTTTATAAAGCTTTGAAGAAAAAAACCAACAAATGATTAAGAAGATATTTGCAGAAAACCCAAATACAAGAGATGTTGAGAAGGTTGTAAATATTCTCCGGGAAGGCGGTGTAATAATTTATCCTACTGATACTGTTTACGGCATAGGATGTGATATTCACAATAGGAAGGCAGTTGAAAGGGTTGCAGCAATTAAAAATATTAAACTTGAAAAAGCAAATTTTTCAATTATTTGTCACGATCTCAGCCATCTTTCGGATTATGCCAGACAGGTCGATAATAACACTTTTAAACTAATGAAAAAACTTCTGCCTGGCCCATACACCTTTATTCTTAATGCAAGTAATAAAGTGCCACACTTTTTCACCTACAAAAAAAAACAATCGGAATAAGAATCCCTCACAATAATGTAATATTGGAAATAGTAAGGGAATTAAATCATCCGGTTTTAACAACTTCAGTTCACGATGTTGATGATATTATTGAATATTCGACAGTTCCCGAATTAATTCACGAAAAATTCAAGGATATTGTCGACATGGTTATCGATGGAGGAATTGGAGGTATAGTACCATCAACGATTATAGATTGTACTGGAACTGAACCTGAAATTATAAGAATGGGCGCCGGCCCGGCTGATTATTAATTGTTACTAGAAGAACCTGTCCGTTGAAGTAAAAAACTTACCAACTTTATTTATTGCCGAAGGCATTGCAAAAACAACAACACGGTCGAAAGGCCTAACTTCGGTATCTTCATCTGGAACAATCGTAATTTTTCCCCTGACAATACCACCGATAACTGAATCTGCAGGGAAACCAATTTCTTTTAATTTCCCGGAAGTAATTTTCGATTCAGGCTTTGCAACAAATTCCATTACTTCTGCATCAGAATCAGTTAGGCATTTTACTGAAGAAACTTCATCAGCCAAGGTAAAACCAAATATCTTGCTTGCAGTAATAATCTTTTTATTGATAATAGTATCTATTCCCATATTTTCTGCCAATCTTATATAATTGGTATTTTCAACTTCAGCAATAGCTTTTTTCACACCCATCCGCTTTGCAAGCAAACAAGTAATCATATTGGTTTCGGAATTTCCGGTAACTGCAATGAATGCATCCATGTTGGCAAGGCCTTCTTCATTCATCATGTCTATATTTCGCCCATCGCCGTTTATTACAAGAACCCCAAATAATTCGTTTGACAAATCATAACTTTTTGTCCTGTCCTGTTCAATCAACTTCACAGAATGGCCAGGTGCAAGTTGTCTGGCAGCATTGCGTCCTATCCTGCTTCCACCAAGTATCATCACATTTTTAATATTGACAGCTTTTTTGCCAAAATATTTCATCAACAGGTTGATACCTTTTTCTGTAGTTATAATATAAGCCAAATCGTTATCTGCAAGCTTATCCTCTTCTTTAGGCAGAAAAGTTTCATTATTTCGATAGATAGCTACCACTTTATATTCAGGTTCCCTGCTCAGATTATGAAATTCGTTTAGTGTATTGCCCAGTGCAGGCGCATCCTGTTCCATACGCATAACGTAAAGAAAAAGTTTTCCACCTCCAAAACTCATAATATCTGTAGTACCTGTTTGCTGAACCAGGTTTACGATTTCGTTTGCAGCCAGAAGTTCCGGATAGAACATAAAATCAATACCAAGTTGGTTGAAATATTCCTTGTTGTCTTCTTCAAGATATTCATAATTATCTATACGGGCCAGACATTTCCTTGCGCCAAGTTTCTTTCCTAAGATTGCTGCTGTAATATTAATTTCCTCAGAATGGGTGACCGAAATAAAAAGATCCGCACGTGAGATGCCTATGCTCATTAGTTTATTGATTGACATAGCAGAACCATGATAAGTTGTTAAATCTAAGTTAACATTTACTTCTTTTAACCTATCTTCATTGGTATCGATAAGCACTATATTATGCTTTTCGCTGCTTAGCATCTTTGCTAAATGAGCACCAACATCCCCGGCTCCAGCAATTATTATTTTCATAGTTATTCAGTTTATGTCGTAAATGTATTACAAATCAGCCTTAAATGCTCCTTGTTGTTCAAGAAAAATAATTGGTGTTTTTCGTTTTTTTTACCAATTCGCAATTTGCAAGTTCTGCCTGTTTTCTGCCACTTTCAATAATTAAAAATCTTGTTTTAAAAAATGATTCAAAATCAGGAAACTTCGCTTTTAATTTTTCTGAAATGATTACATAATCGACCAATTGCGGTTTCATGCAAGTATAATTGTGCAATTTTATATCTCGAATAATGACAATTTTTTTATTGTTAAAACTTAACAACAAATTATTTCCAGCAAAGCAGTGAATATCAATACCAATTATTGAAGTATCTTTTACACAAACATTAGAATATTTATAGCAAAAAACTTTTTTAATGTTATTTGCAATTATCAGATTGGATGATGCTTTTTCAACATTCTGAATAACATGTGAATCGGCAAATAGCATAAGTTTATTATTACGATTAATTGATAAAGTAATGTGTCCGGGTGTATTATAAACAACTAAGGAATTTTGTTGTAAATTCGCAAGGGACCGAACAGTTTTTGAAGTTATTATCGCAAGAAAAGTTGCAAGAAATACAAAAATCAGCTTATTGTTTTTATTAAAAATCCAAACTGCCAGAATTCCTATCATAAGAAACAAACAAAACGATTCAAAAATATTAATCCAGATACCATGAATAGATGCCCCTGGAAGAAACTCGACATGTAGGATAAGCCAGTTTAAAATGAAAAGAAAATAGTTTAATACTGTTGCTATAATTGTTGCAATAAATGGCCAGAATGAAAATATCAGTAAAACAAAACCGGCATAAATTATTAATCCCGATAGCGGGACAATAAAAAGATTTGTTAAAAGAAAATATGTCGGGAATTGGTGAAAATAATAAAGCGTTAGCGGCAATGTTCCTAACTGGGCTGCAATTGACACTGATATCAATGCCAAAATTTTATCAAAAAATTCGTTTTTTAAAATCCAAATATTATAAAACGGTTTATAAAACAAGAAAATACCAGCCATTGCGCAATATGAAAGTTGAAAACCCATATCGGCCAATTGAAACGGATTACAAATTAAAATGAAAAAAGCTGAAGCCGCCAAAGTATTAAAATTGTTGTTGCCCCGGTTTAATGATTGCCCTACCGCGAAAAATGAAAACATTGCAGCCGATCTGATAACTGGTGGTGAAAAACCAGTAATAATTGCATAAAACCAAATAAACACAATAACTATTGAAGAGCGCAATATTTGAAGCTTGGGTGTTTTATTCATAAAAAATAAAAGGTACATCAGGAAACCATACACGATACCCACGTGCATGCCTGAAACCGAAAGGATATGCATCACACCTGCAACCGCGTATGCATTGCGCAATTCAGGATCGATATCACCGGTAAAACCCAGAACCAATGAAGACAATATGGATTGTTCGCGTTGATTTATCGATTTATTAATTATTTTGCCTACCAGGAATTGACGTAACTTCAGTAAATATTTTGAAATATCGGAATTTTCAGAATTAAGTTTTAAACATTTATTTGACTTACAATAAATCTGCAACTGATAACCTTTATAATATAAATATTGCCTGAAATCGAATTGGTAAGGGCTGACCGGGCCATCTATCAAATTTGGGGTTGCATTAATTAAATATCGGTCTCAGCATTTATTATAATTGTTGAGAATCATATTCGATATTTAATTTGCATTGAGCATCGCATTTTTTCCAGTTATTTTCGAATTTATAATATAAAATATCAGCAGAAGTTTTCCAGATTTTATTAGTCTTAACGGGTAAATCATTAATTTCAACAATTATAATTTTAGCTTTTAAAACATCATGCGGAAACTCAAATTGTGTTGTTTTAACCCGGGTAAAAAATATTCCAAGAGAAAAAATTGTAATAGAAAATACAATACCCCAACTAAACCCAAATCTATAATTAGAAGAAATTTTCAGTATAGAAATAATTGATAGAATTATTAATGAAAGAATTAATAACCATAAACCAATGCCGTTATCAGGATTAAAAAATATTTGAAAGCTAACACCTGCTATAAATGGAATTACAATTTTTACAAATGGCACTTTCTTAAATTCTTCAGATAAAGTCTGCATTTCAAATAATTAACGTAACTAATTTATGTAAAATAATTTACAATCTGAAACGATTATAGAACCTAAACGACTTTTTTTATTAGAAAATTATCGCACAATTTCGTATTTTAGATGTTTATTAGGTAGAAATAATAAAACTAAAAGCCATGAATAATTTAAAAACAGAATACCTGGGCATGGAAATTAAAAACCCTATTATTATAGGAGCAAGCCCGTTATCGTCTGACCTGACTGACATTAAAAAGCTCGAAGAAGCCGGTGCAGCTGCAATTGTTTACCGGTCGTTGTTCGAAGAGCAAATCCAACTCGAAAGGGCACAAATGGAAGATGATATGGAGGAATATGCCGAGCGTCATGCAGAAATGCTAACGTTGTTCCCGCACATAGAACATGCAGGACCGCAGGAACACCTTCACAACCTTCGTAAAGCGAAAGAAAGTGTTTCAATTCCTGTAATCGCCAGTTTAAATGCAATTTTTAAAGAAACATGGATTGAATATGCACAACAATTGGAAGAAACCGGGATAGACGGTATAGAACTTAATTTTTATTCAGTTCCAAAAAACTCAGATATTACGGGAGTTTCAATTGAAAAGCAACAAATTGAGATTTTAAAAGAAATCAAAAAATTGGTTTCAATACCAATAAGTGTTAAACTTAGCCCATATTATTCGAACCCTCTTAATTTTATTGCAGAACTTGACCAGGCAGGTGTTGATGGAATTGTAATTTTTAACAGGTTCTATCAACCAGATATTGATATTCATAAAGAAGAACATACATCGAAACACGGATTGAGCTCTGAAATTGAAAACCGCCTGCCCTTGCGCTTTGCCGGACTCTTATATTCCAATATAGCAGCTAACATTTGCTGTAATAGTGGTATTCATCAGGGTAGTGATGTAATTAAAATGTTACTTGCCGGTGCAGATAGTGTTCAGGTTGTAAGTACTGTTTTTCTGAACAAGATTCAACATATAAGCAAAATGCTGGCCGATATTGAAGCCTGGATGGATGAAAAAAAATACAGTAAAATTGATGACTTTCGCGGTTTACTGTCAAAAAAAAACATTCACGACCCATTTGTTTACCAGCGTGCCCAATATATTGAGTTACTGTTGAATTCAGGAGAGATTTCAAAATCTCACGCATTGAGATAAATAAGTTAAAAAGGGCTGCATAAAACCAGCCCCTTTTCACTAACTAAACAAAACTAAGATTACGAATAAAACTCTTTATCTTCTATTTTTCCAGTAATTTACAAAATCTTTTTGCTTGACAATCCCGATCGGGCCTTCGTAAATTCCTCCTGTTCCTCCCGAATCGTAAACTCTCACAGCAATTACATTGTCTTTATTCGAATTTAATAATTTACCTGAAATGTAATATGCCCGGAACTCATTGTACCTTGTTCCGCCATTTTTTATAAATTCTTCTATCCTTTTAACCGGGCCAATATAAGTACCATTTAAATACACTTCTTCGTCATCGTCTATTTTGCCCAATACAACCACAACTCTTTCATTCTCATACGAACCGGTAACAATAAACTTCTTTCTGTACCAAGCATATCCGTCATAGTCAGGATAACCCTGGTCTTCCCAGAATTTTGGAACTAAAATTGAATGCCAGTTATTATCATTATAATTTGGATCTTTATAATCCATATTATCACCAGTCCTGAATTTCCACATTCCCTGTAAATCGATTTCTAAAGGAAAAGAATTGTTTTCAACATATATTCCAACATCACCATTTGTGATGCCTCCGGCAAGTTGTGCATCGTATACCCTGACTGCTATTAAATTGTTTTTATCGAATTTGATGTATTGATAAGGTATGGCATATTTCCTGAATGCATTATAAGCTGTAGAAAATCTTGGAGGAAAAGAACCTGATAAGCCAATCAGGTTTCCATTGAAATAGACTTCATCTGCATCATCGATATATCCTAAATTAACATAAAACGTTTTATTCTTGAATTGGCCAGGAATTACAAACGTTTTCCTATACCAGGCAAAACCATCATAACCATAAAATCCCTGATCTTCCCATGGTGACGGCACATGAACAGTTTCCCAGTCCTGGTCATTAAAGTCTTCCAGTGCCCATTCCATTTTGTCACCAACAGAGAATTTCCATCTGCCCTGCAATGCAATTACCCTTTCCGCATTTTGCGAAAATGCAGCGTTACATATTATTGGAATGATAACTAATAATACTACTAATTTTTTCATTTTACAATTTTTTGAGGTTCCTTACCCGGGCAATATTGCCCATTCCTTCCGCTCCATCCTCAAATATGATACTGCAAATTGTTTTTATTTAAAACATTTACACGAAATAAACTTTTATTGGAACAAATTGTCGAAAAACCTTCCCAAGGCTTCACCCAAACTGTTAAACTCATAATTATCGTCATAATTATAAGTTCTTGGTTTGTCTTTGTAAAGTCTCAGACTTTTTTCATTCATGATCCCGATTTGGCCTTCGTATATCCCTCCAACCAATCCTTTGTCATAAACTTTTACAGCTACTGTATTTGAACCACTTTTAATTAATTTCTTTGGAATTTCGTAAACCCTTTTTGTAAAATATTCACCACGGTGTACATGAAATTCACTCATGTTCCTTGAAGGAGAAACTTCGCCAATACATTCACCATTGAGAAAAACTTTATCGTAATCGTCAATTTTACCAAGCGACAAATATAATTTCTGTTGTAAAAGGTTATCAGGTAAATTGAATGTCTTTCGATAATAACCATAGCCATCGTAATCGAAATGACCCTGGCTTTCCCAGTTCATTGGCACTAAAATATTGTCCCACCGGGAATCGTCAAATTCCGTGTTTTTCCAATTTTTATCGTCAACGAAGCTAAATTTCCAGGTACCAGCTAAATTCATGTCAAGAAAATCTTCGTCTTCATCAACGCACAATGCTATTCTGCTCCCAACAATACCACCATCCCCGCCACCATCATACACACGAATTGCGATAAGGTTTTCACCAAATTTGTTTATGAATTTTGCCGGGATAATATAATTGCGTTCCCATCCATATCCGGTAAAATATTGAGGTGGGTTTTTCCCTGTACTTCCAACCAGCACCCCATTGAAATAAACCTCATCATTATCATCAATGTTGTCAGCATGTAAAATAATTGTCCTGCTTTCATCAAATTGAGGGAAAGTAACTTTTTTACGATACCAGGCAAAGCCGTCATAACCAATATATCCTTGTTGTTCCCATGGCTTGCCGAACAAAATATAGTCCCAGTCCTTATCATTAAAATCTGTTGCAGACCATTTCATATCATCGCCTAAATTGAAACTCCATTTTCCTGACAAATTTACCAATGTCCTTAAATCTGAAGCATGTGCCGTAAAGAAAATAAATGTAAAAAATAATCCCAGAGCGGTTATTTTCAAGTGTTTGTTTATTAAATTTTTCATGACTAAATATATTAGATTTTTTTACAGACTTTAAAATTTTATTAAAATCAGAACCAGCCAAATTTGAACATTATATTGGCCCCACAAGATTAGGTATATTTTCATTGTTACTGTCAATGCCGCCAATTATGCGATAATTGATACCAAATGATATCCTTAAAAATCGGAAAATGTTCATTTCAAGTTCAATTTCAGGGTTGACAACAAAAATCCTGTCATTTGTTGTATAGTTTTCGTTGTATTTCAATTCGGAAGGCGATTTAATTCTTCCCCAACCTGTTTGAAGATAAAAAGCAGGGTGTATAGCACGACTGGAATGATAAGAATATCCAATCCATAAGCCTCCATAAGATACCGACATATCCGAATTGTTATAGCTTATTTTTGTTGTATTGCTCATCCCGTAACCACCTACAAAAAAGTCGTTGAGAAGTACACCCCCGCCACCGCCATATAGTAATGCAATATTGCCATTTACATTAGTGTAATTATAAATGGGCCCTCCAAAACCGCTTATCCTGTGCATTCCATCACTGAACACTGAATGGAAATCTCCATCTTCCTGTGCCTTCATTTCAGATGGCATTAAAATTATTGCAAATGCAGCCAAAAAAAGATATTTCTTCATAACAATTAATTTTTGTTTAAAATGGTTATAAAATTTTATTGTATAAACTTTACTCAACTATCTTTCTGAAAAACTATATATCCTTAAAGCACGAAAATTGAATTTACCCTGTCAGTAAATGTTTCAAATTCCTTGCAATAGTATGACAGGAAATGTAGGTAATTGTTACAGGTAAGTAATGTATTGTAAAAGAATGTAAAAAATTGTCATGAAACATCCATGTTATAGTTATGCAAAACTGAGCTTGCGAGCTCAAGGAAGTTAAATATAAATGAACAAATTATGGATGTTTAGCTTCGCTGAGCCCTTCGTGGTTCATGAGAATCAACCTTAATATTATTAATTGCTTAACTTAAATATATTCTCAGAAAATATTTTCAGAATTTAAATAATCATCTTGTATCCCACTCCATGAACGGTTATAATAATTTTTGGCTCGTTTGGGTTGGTTTCTGTTTTTTGGCGCAATTTGACAATAAAATTATCTACTGTGCGGGTAGTAATTTCGAATTCCATTCCCCAAACTTTCTCCATCAATTCATTTCTACTCACAATTTGGTTTTTATGATTAAGCAAAAAATGCAATATTTCGAATTCTTTGTGCGACATTTTAACTTCTTCATTGTCCTTAAAAGCCTGGTAAGAAGAAAAATTCACCAACAATTTTCCAATATGGAACAAATTTTCTTCGTCATGAAAATCCTGAACATTTGCAAACCTTCTCAGTACCACTTTAACACGCGCAAGCAGTTCGCGCAAGCTGAATGGTTTTGTAATATAATCATCGGCTCCAAGTTCAAGCCCTAATACTTTATCGATTTCTTCTCCTTTTGCAGTAAGCATTATAATTGGAGTACCAATTCCTTCACGACGTGCAGTTTTACAAATATCAAAACCCGAAATACCGGGAAGCATCACATCAAGAATCGCAAGATGAAACTTACCAATCCGTATTTTTTCAAGCCCGCCTTTGCCCTCCGAAGACGTGTCAATATTATATCCTTCCAGTTCAAGGTTATCCTTCAAGCCTTGTAACATATGAGGTTCATCTTCAACAATAAGTATATTGAACATTTTATCTGAGTATTAAACTGGTAATAATATCCTGAATTTACTTCCTTCGCCGGGTTTGCTTTCTAATTCTATCTTTCCCTTATGTGCGTCAATAATATTTTTCACGATTGTTAATCCAAGCCCGGTTCCCTTAGCAACATGAGCAAGGTTGCCCCTGCTTGCACGATAATATTTATCAAAAACCAGGTTTTGTTCTTCTTTCTCTATACCAACACCTTTATCGGCTACTTCAAAAAAAACATAACTACTTTTTCGTCCGGTTGAAATTTCAATAGCCTTTTCATCCAGGCTGTATTTAATAGCATTGTCGAGCAAATTTATTATGGCATCTGTTATTGCTTCTGCATCGGCTGAAATTACTGGTAAATCCTGACAAAAATTAATTTTACAAACAAAACCTTTATTTTTCAAGTGAAAACTATATGATTGCATTATTTTCGAAACCAGGTCGTTTAATTTAACCGAAGTAAAAATATAGGCACGCTTTCCTTCTTCAATTTTTGAAAAACTAAGAATCCTGTTTACAATTCCCGATAACCGCTGGGTTTCATTATATATTATTTGATAATATTCTTTCTTTTTTTCTTCTGTTGGTACCCTGTCCATTTCGAGAGTTTCGGCATACATGCTGATAAGTGCCAGGGGTGTGCGGATTTCGTGTGAAACATTGGAAGTAAACTCTGATTTTATTTGTGCCAAACGCACTTCTTTCCTGATATTTCGAAATACAACCAAAGCACCAATAATAAAAATAATGTCAGCAAGTAATATAAAATATAAACTCAGCCTGTTTCTTTCTTCGCTTAAAACCTGGATTGATTTATCTTTTAGCTTAATACCAATTTCGTATTGCGGAAAAATCCATAAAGGTTTTTTAACCTGTAAATCCGATGCACTTTCTAAAACACCGCTTGAATAAACTATTTTGCGATTGTCCCGTTCAATTACCCCGATATTTAGATTATTCTCAGCAGTAACCTGAATTTTCTGCCCAAGCAGTTCTTTAATGAATTTCTCCTGATCGATTTCCAGCAGACATAATTTAAAATTGTTTTTATCGCCAAATAAAAAAATTACATATTCCGAATTTGTTGTTTTACCAATTCCCAACTGTTCAGTTTTATAATAACCACTTTTATAATATGATTTTAATTTACTGATTTTCTTTGAACTGTCTTTAAGAAGAATGTTTACTTCATCGGTCAGTATTCTCAAATCCCGCAATGAATCTGGAGAACAAACTTTCAATTGCAAACTCTTAATTTCATCATTAAAAATAACAGAACGGATTTGAGAAGCATCAGCAAGAATCTTCTTTAAATTATAACAATCTAATTTATTGTCAGGTTGAATATTTGAGCGGATTTTTGAGGCCCAGCTATTAATAATATCTTCCGAATATAAATTAATAGAAAAAAGAATTGCATCGAGTTGTTTGCTGTAAATGGTTTCAATTTCTTTCTCGTTTTTGTTCATCTGAAACAACTCGAAACCTGAAAAAAAGAAGGCAGGCAATAAAAGTATAATTGTCAATAAAATTGTAATACTTCGAAATGATTGCCTCATAATGTGAAAATTCAAATAATTAAAATATGTTTGGCAATCAAATTTATGGAATTTTATGAGAAATTATTAATAATTAAACCAATGTAGAATTATTTGGCGATTTTAATTTTGTAAGCTGTTTCAACTTTTCCTTTGCTGATATCGGAAAGTTTTCGCTTTATTAATTTTCTTCGTAGCGGATTGATATGATCTATAAACATGATACCATCGGTATGATCGTATTCGTGTAGGATGACACGGGCACTGCATGCCCTCGAAAACCTCATCATGAAAATTAAATTGTTCATCGAAATATTGCAGCCTAACAACTGATTTACGGGTTACATCTTCACGAATCTTAGGCAAACTAAGGCAACCTTCATTATAAACCTTATCCTCACCACTGAGCTCAATTATCTTTGCATTAATAAATGCTTTCCTGAAACCTTTCATTGTCGGGTCTTCCTCTTCCAAAGGTTTTCCATCAATAACAAATAACCTTATCGATTCTCCAACTTGTGGCGCAGCCAGGCCAAGCCCATCGGACTTCTCCATGGTTTCGAACATATTATCTAAAAATTCATGAAAATTTGGATAATTCTTATCAATTTCTTTGGCGACCTTCCTAAGCACTGGTTGCCCATAAACATAAATTGGATAAACCATAGTATTAATAAAATTAATGTGCTAATGTGCTAATGTGCTAATTCTATAATTTTTTTAAATAATATTATTGTATAATGATCAACAGTTCGGTAAATTTTTAATTACAAATTTTGAAAGTGTTGATTTCGTGGGCTTTTGTGTTTTAGTGGCTAAAATATTCTTAATTGCCACAAAATCACCAAGCCACAAAATTTAACTTCGTTGAGGGCTTCGCCGTTCACAAAAAGTTTACCGAATTATTATTGATAAAACTAAGTTATTAGCTTTTTCATTTAATTTTCAATTTTTTAATTGTCAAATTAGCACATTAGCATATTAGCATATTGTTAAATCGTTTTCCTCTTTCTGCTTTCCAAAAATCCCTGCAAAATGATCATGGCGCTTATTTTATCTGCTATTGCCTTATTCTGTCTGTCTTTCTTTTTTAAACCCATATCTATCATTGCTCTATGTGCTAATTTTGAAGTAAATCTCTCGTCAGCCTGTTCTAATGGGATTGCAGGATATTTCTCCAAAAAAATTTTGATAAACGGATTAATTGCAATCAACGATTCAGAACCTTTTCCAGACATTTGAACAGGATAGCCGATTATCAGCATATCAACTTTTTCTTTTGAAAAATAATCATCTAAAAATTTCCAAATATCATTCCCGGCAATTGTCGTTAACCCTGTCGCAAATATCTGCAAAGGATCAGTAACTGCAACACCGATCCGTTTTAATCCATAATCTAACGCCAAAATCCTGCCCAATGTTCAAAATATTATTAAATCGGTTTCAAAAATAATGAAACTTATTTCAATGTCGTTTAGTTAAGTATACAAACCTCACCCTAAACTTAGCGAAGCGATCTCAACGAAGTTAATCCCTCTCCAATTGGAGAGGGACTTGCCCCTTCTCCGATTTGAGAAGGAGTTGGGGATTAGGTTTTCTCGTAACTTGGATTCATAATTTTTCTTAACTAAACGACATTGAAACTTATTATATAGTATGCTCAAAAACATGGGATTACTTTATTTAATGGTGTCCGGAGTATTGAGGCCGGAGTCTGTTTATATATCTCTTAGCTCTGTTTTACGATTATTGTATTTCTTTCATAGGTTTGTCGAGGTTGACAGCACCATTGGCATATGCGCTTCTTTTTAAAAGAAAAGCAAATAAAATTCCCAGAATTCCGCATATTGAAAATATCCACATTCCAGGACGGTATCCGGATGGATTATTAGCCCCGGCGTGATATGTATCGTTGGTAAAACCAATAAGCAGGTTAAACCCGGCAAGCCCGACATTCTGGATCATGGTCATCAAGCCATACGCAGTTCCCAACCTTTGCGGCTCAACAACTAAAGCAACAGCAGGCCACATCACTGCAGGAATCAGGGAAAAAGCAATTCCCATCATAAACATAGGTATAAGCAGATTGGGTGAAATCTGACTGTCAATACTAAGAAAACCAATTTTAATATGAACCAGGGCAGGGAGTCCGAGCGAAGATGCAATATCAATTCCATATCCCATCATCAGGTAAACCGGTACAATAAGCAGAGAACCAATCATCATTAAATAGGACCGTTTTCCGATATAATCAGCCAACAAACCAAATAATGGGGTGCATACCATTGCAGCAAGGGTAAGTATGCTGGAAAGAAAACCTCCGGTATCGCGACCTGTATGATGAACATATTGAAAAAATTCGACTGCAAAAGTCTGAAAAGGAAAAATCGCTGAATAAAAAGTAATACATAGCAATGTAATAAACCAAAATGATTTTGAGAATTTCAGAAGGCCTTTTAACTCAATTTTATCCTGAGAACCTTCTTTTGGCATTTCATAATTTCTAACAGCAAAATAATCGGCCAGATAATAAAACAATATACAAATTAATGCGAATACACCCGCTGAAGCAGCTATATATAGTGGAAACTGCCAGCCTTTATTGTAAAATCCCGCTGCCCAGCTGGGTGAATTCAAAGCTAAAAACGAACCTAACCTTGCAACCGTAAGGTTAAGGCCAAATGCAAAAGATAATTGATTTCCTTTAAACCATCTTGCAACTGAAGTAGTTACTGCTACAATCATCGATTCAGCGCCCAAACCAAAAATAAGCCGGCCGGTAGCCATAACCAAAAGATTGCCTCGCAGGCAGGTAATAAAAGCCCCCAGCATTATCAATGTGGTAAAAATAACAGCAGATTTTCTTGTTCCTATCCGGTCAATGATTATACCACCTATCAAAACCATAAAAATATTAGGGATAC
This sequence comes from uncultured Bacteroidota bacterium, assembly GCA_963726845.1. Taxonomy (GTDB): domain Bacteria; phylum Bacteroidota; class Bacteroidia; order Bacteroidales; family DTGW01; genus CAVSGB01. Next base: position 22,696 of record CAVSGB010000127.1, read on the forward strand.
TATAAATTGCAAGCAATGTTCCGATTGAAGTGTCAGAAAAGCCCAACTGGCTTCTCAGCATATCGGCAAGTGGGCTTATGCAATCGTAAATATAATAATTGCCCATCATAGCCAGGCTGATTACCAAAAGCACAGCCCATCTCAATATTGCAGGTGGTTTACGTAAAACTGGTGTGTTCATGCTGTTTTTTTTAAAAACGTTAAACTTACACGAATTTTAGGAGATTTATATATTGAAAGAAAAAAAGAAGAGAATATTGACTGATTTTCAATAATATATTGTTTAAAATAAATATGATTAATTAAAAACAATCCAATAATATTCATTTTACAATTATAATTTTATTATATTGCGACAAACCTAAAATTATTAACGCTTAGGCGATGAAAAAGAAAATAGAGATTGAGTATACGATGAATACTTCGCCAAGAGTGCTTTTCCCAAGGCTTAGTACACCAGGAGGCCTGGCAGAATGGTTTGCCGAAAATGTAACAATTAAAGGCAAACAATACACTTTTGTGTGGAATGAAACAGGTCAAAGAGCAGAACAGGTTGTTGTAAGGGAAAATCAAATGGTACGGTATGAATGGCTAGATGAAGATGAAAAAACCTATTTTGAATTTCGCTTAAAAACAGATGAGCTTACAGGCGATCAGGCTCTCATAGTTACTGATTTTATTAATGATGAAGATAAGGAAGATTCAATTAATTTATGGGATAGTCAGATTTCGATGTTGAAACATGCTATCGGCCTATAAGGAAATTTTACTTCAAATAAAATTGATACTCCCAAGTATCGCATCAAACAAATAAGTTAAATTTGCCCTTCAAAAATCATTTCAAATTTTAGTAGTGAAAAGGTTAAACAAATTTGTTCTCTTTGCTTTTTCAGGGCCTCTTGTACTTACTTTTTTTATTGTTACATTTCTACTCCAGATGCAGTTTTTATGGAGGTACATCGATGACCTTGTTGGTAAAGGGTTGACATTTTATGTCCTCGCCGAGTTGCTTCTATATGCTTCAGCTACTTTCGTCCCACTTTCGCTTCCACTTGCAATATTACTCGCTTCGCTTATGACTTTTGGAGGAATGGGCGAAAATTTTGAACTCATTGCATTAAAATCAGCCGGGATTTCACTTACAAAAATTATGAAACCACTCATGATTTTGATGGTGGCAATTAGCATTTTAGCTTTTTTTTACTCAAATATCTCCCTGCCGTTTTTTAATTGGAAAATGCGCTCTCTTCTTTATGACATACAACAACAACGACCGGAAGTTTATATTAAAGAGGGTGTGTTTTATAACGGTATAGAGAATTATAGTATAAAGATTGGAAAAAAAGATGCAAAATCAAGCCTTCTGCGCGAAATCCGTATTTATGACCATACTTCGAATTTGGGAAACACCAATGTCACACTGGCCGATTCAGGCTATATGAAATTAACTTCAGATAAACGTGCTATGATAATTACTTTATTTAATGGCGAAAGTTATGTTGACATGCCCGAAAATGATAACAGACATTATTATAACCGATCATATCCTTTTAGAAGGGACAAGTTTGCTAAACAAGTTATTAATATTCCGCTTGAAGGTTTTAATTTTCAGCGTTCAGATGAAGGGTTGTTTCGTTCGAATTACCAAATGATGAATTTGAAACAACTAAAGTACACTACTGATTCACTAAAATACGATATGTACCGTGACCGAATGTCATTAAAAACAAATATGATGTATTCGAACTATTATTCGGTAACAATTTCCAAGCTACCTGAATCTCATCATAATGATACTGCAAAATCAAAAATTAAACCAGTAGAATTTAATTTATTTAAAATATACTTCCAATTAACAGATTATGAGAAAGTTTCGGCAATCGGTTATGCATTGAGCGAAGCACGCAATGCAAAAAGCCTGGTAAATTCAGAAACCCAAGTCTATAAAAGTAAGGAACAACGACTACGTAAACACGAAATAGAATGGCATAAAAAATTTACTTTATCGCTGGCATGTATTGTATTCTTCTTTATTGGCGCTCCATTAGGTGCAATTATTCGAAAAGGCGGGTTAGGCATGCCGCTGGTAATTTCAGTTTTGTTTTTTGTACTATATTATATTATTACGCTTTCCGGGGAAAAGTTCGTACGTGAATCATATATGCCAGCATATATTGGCGTGTGGATATCGTCGTTCATTTTACTGCCCTTGGGGATTTTCTTAACTTATAAGGCAAATGTAGATGCCGCGATCATGAATTCAGAAAGTTATGTCAAATTTTTCAATAAGTTTTTCAATCTGAAAATCTGGAAAAAATTATTTCCTAAAAACAATTAGTTGCTTATTCTGATATATTAAAATAAAATGGATGAACATCCTGATCCTTTCAAACAAACCACCCTATCCGCCAAAAGATGGTGGTGCCATTGCAACTTTTAATTTAGCAGAAGGATTGGCAGAAAATGGTCACTTCGTTTACATCCTGGCTATGAATACAAGTAAACATAAAGTGAACATAAATTCTCTTCAAAAATTTAATAACCTGACATTTGCATTTATTGAAGTCAATACAGAAATAAAAGTACTGGATGCTTTAATAAATGTTTTAGTTTCCCGCCTTCCATACAATGCTGAGCGTTTCATATGCAAAGAATATTTGACAGCATTAGAAAAAGTTCTTCATGAGCATCATTTTGATATTGTTCAACTCGAAGGCCCATATCTCTCGTATTGCATTAATTTGATCAAAAGAAATTCTGATGCTTGCATATCGTTACGTGCCCACAATATCGAATTTGAAATATGGAAAAGGACTGCAGAAGAAGAAAGCAATTTTATTAAGAAATTTTACTTTAAAAATTTAGCAAATCGTATTAAGCGATTCGAATTTTCAATAATAAATTCCTTCGATTATCTTGTTCCTATAACAGAAAGAGACGAGAAATTGTTTCGTTCATTTGGAAATATAAAACCAACCTGTGTAATCCCAGTCGGTATAAATATTCAAAATCTTGTAGAAAATGTATTAAATAATAAAAGCATCTTTTATATAGGAGCATTGGATTGGATTCCTAACCAGGAAGGCTTACTTTGGTTTATCGACCAAGTATTTCCTGAAATTATTGCCAAACATAATGATATAGTTTTTCATATTGCTGGACGCAATGCACCAAATTGGCTTATTAAAAAATTTGAACATAAAAATATCGTTTATCGTGGTGAAATTAATAATGCACATGATTTTATTGTAAATTCGGGAATAATGCTTGTGCCTTTATTTTCAGGTAGTGGTATGCGGGTAAAAATAGTGGAAGGTTTGGCATTGGGAAAACCTATTATATCAACCTCGATCGGTGCAGAAGGAATTGGAATTTCAGATGGTGATAATATTATTATTGCAGATGACAATGAAACTTTTTGTAAAAAACTTTTAGAATTAATTGAAAATTCAGAGATAGTTGAACTCTTGTCTGTAAACGCAAGAAAATTCGCCCTCGAAAATTATAATCATATTGCAATTGCTAAAAAATTAGCAGATTTCTATACTAAAAATCAAAATGTAAAAAATTGAATTATTTATACTTTATTTTTCAGGTCATTTTTTGGATAATGTTTGTTGCAATTATTTATACGTATATAGGATATATGATTCTATTGCTTGTAATTGTTTCATTAAAAAGGCTCTTTACAAGAAAAGAGATAAATGTAAAAATTGATTATGAACCTGAAGTTACCGTATTCATTGCTGCTTACAATGAAAAAATAATTATACCTGAAAAAATAGAAAACCTAAATGCATTGGATTATCCAAAAAACAAACTAAAATTTCTTTGGGTTACCGATGGCTCAGATGACGGTTCGGACGTATTGCTGAGAAGCTATCCAAACATAAAAGTTCTTCATGAAAATGTCAGAAAAGGTAAAATCGGGGCAATAAACCACGGGATGAAATTCGTCGAAACACCGATTACAATATTTTGCGATGCAAATAATTTCCTTTCAACTATAGCAATAAAAGAAGTTGTGGCGGTATTTTCCGACAATACTGTTGGATGTGTTGCCGGTGAAAAGCGGATATTCAGCCAAAAAGCTGATTTAGCTGTAAGTTCAGGAGAAGGCATTTATTGGAAATACGAATCATTCATAAAAAAACTCGAATCGGAAATTAACTCTACAATCGGTGCAGCTGGTGAATTGTTCGCCATACGGACTGAGCTTTTCGATGAAGTTGAACCCGATACTGTCCTTGATGATTTTGTAATCTCCCTTAGGATATCACAGAAAGGATACAAAATTAAGTATGCACCAAATGCAGTTGCAACTGAAACAAGTTCTGAAAGCATAACCGAAGAAATGAAACGTAAAATCAGAATTGCAGCAGGCTGCTTTCAAACTATATCACGATTAAAACCATTATTGAATCCCTTTAAAACAGGGTTTTTGTCAATTCAATATATTTCTCATAAAGTTCTCCGTTGGATTGTTGTGCCTTTTGCATTAATACTTTTGTTGCCTTTGAACCTGTTTCTTACTTCAACATCAAATAGCAGCTTATATACAGGTCTTTTTATTTTACAAATAATATTTTATTTTATTGCTTTAATTGGACATTTAAAAAGAAAATACAACACACATATGCGATTTCTTTTTATGCCATACTATTTAGTTGTTATGAATATTTCAATTATTCGTGGACTAATGAGATATTATAAAGGTAACCAACCTGTTAATTGGGAGAAAGCCAAGCGCTCTGATATTGCTTCTTTTTAATAAATTTGCATATTATTTTTTAATCTTTGTATTTTCATGTCAGAAGAAAAATCATTCAAGCTCAATAGCATAGAAGAAGCTATTGAAGAATTCAAATCAGGCAAGATAATCATAGTTGTTGATGATGAGCACCGCGAAAACGAAGGTGATTTTATTTGTGCTGCCGAACTTGTAACACCGGAAATAATCAATTTCATGGCAACAAACGGGCGTGGGCTTATATGCACGCCCCTTCCCGAAGAACGTTGTGATGAACTGGAACTCGATTTAATGGTACAGCGAAATACTGCGATTCATAACACTGCTTTTACAGTATCTGTCGATCTGATCGGACAAGGCTGTTCAACAGGTATTTCTGCCTTCGACCGTGCGATGACTATTAAAGCCCTCGTAAATCAAAATACATTACCAGAAGATTTAGGAAGGCCTGGACATATTTTTCCACTAAAAGCCAGGAGCAAAGGTGTGCTGCGCCGTCCCGGACATACCGAAGCATCAATCGATCTATCCGTACTTGCCGGATTAAAGCCGGGAGGTGTGCTTGTTGAAATTATGAATGAAGATGGTAGCATGGCAAGATTGCCGCAATTGGTAAAAATTGCAGAGAAATTTCACCTAAAGATTATTTCTATTAAAGATTTAATTTCTTATCGTCTGAAATCAGAAAGCCTTATAATTAAAGGGGACAGGGTTAAATTACCAACAGTATATGGCAATTTTGACATTATTCCTTTTATCCAAAAGTCAAATGGTTTTGAGCATGTTGCAATAATAAAAGGTGAATGTAAAGCCAGCGAACCTATACTTGTGAGAGTACATTCATCATGTATTACGGGCGATATCTTTGGTTCCATGCGCTGCGATTGTGGCGATCAGCTTCATGCTGCCATGCAAATGATCGAAAAAGAAGGTAAAGGTGTTGTATTATATCTCAGCCAGGAAGGTCGTGGAATCGGCTTGTTCAATAAAATAAAAGCATATAAACTCCAGGAACAAGGTCGTGATACGGTTCAGGCTAACCTTGATTTAGGTTTTGGCGATGACGAACGTGATTATGGTGTTGGTGCAAATATCCTTCATGAACTAGGACTTGGACAGCTCAGGCTTATTACCAATAATCCCAAAAAACGAATAGCCCTTGAAGGTTATGGATTGAAAATTGTCGAAAATGTACCAATTCAAGTTGCGCCAAACCCTCATAACCAATTTTACTTAGAAACAAAACGTGATAAAATGGGACATTTTCTCAATTTAGCCAAATACAATAAAGTAAACATATAACAAATACTCAATGGGCTTGCGGATTGTCTTCATGGGTACTCCCGAATTTGCTGTTGCTTCACTCGAAAAATTAGTAAACGCAAATTACAAAATAATCTGCGTTGTCACGGCCAAGATAAACATGCCGGCAGAGGACAACAATTACAATTTTCGTCAGTTAAACAATACGCGCTTAATAAAAAACTTCCTGTTCTTCAACCCGAAAAACTTAAAAACCCTGAATTTATTGATAATCTTAAACAACTTGATGCCGATTTGTTTGTTGTTGTTGCTTTTCGTATGCTGCCCGAAGTTGTCTGGGGCATACCACGCTTAGGTACAATTAACCTGCATTCCTCAATATTGCCACAGTATCGAGGTGCAGCCCCAATAAATTGGGCAATTATAAACGGCGAAACAGAAACTGGTGTCACAACTTTTTTTATAGAAAAAGACATAGATACAGGTAATATTTTATTTAGTGAAAAGGTACCTATAAGAATCTCTGATTCAGCAGGCGTTTTACATGACAGGCTTATGGAAACCGGTGCAAACTTGGTAATTAAGACTATCGATGCTATTGAGAACAAGAATATTATTACTATTTCACAAAAGAATTTAATTGAAAACAGTACATTTTTGAAACCGGCGCCAAAATTAAATAAAGAAATCTGCCGGATTTGCTGGAATGACAATTCTTCTAAAATATACAATAAAATCCGTGGTTTAAGCCCTTACCCGGCTGCTTGGTTTGTGTTACAAAATAATGACCACAAAATATTTATAAAAATTTATGAAACTGAATATTCAATAGAAAATTCAGGTATTTCTCCCGGAACTTTAATTACGGATGAAAAAAAAATCTTGAAAGTAGCTACAATTGACGGGGTTATTCATATTAAATCGATACAGGTCGAAGGGAAAAAGAGAATGCCGATCGAAGAATTTTTAAGAGGTTTTCATGATATAAAAAAGTTTCAGTTTGTCGATAATTAAAAATAAAAAACTAATATTTATTAATACCTGGCTAAAATGATAAATGCCTTAACAGATCACCGGAGCATAAGAAAATATAAGCCAATTGCAATTTCCGAAAAAGTGCTTAAAGAGATTCTTTTAGCAGGTACGCGGGCTTCGACAACAGGGAATATGCAGGTTTATAGCATAGTTGTAACAACTGATACTAAAATAAAAGAACAACTTTTTAAGGCACATTTTAACCAGGAAATGGTAATATCTGCGCCTGTGATTGTAACATTTTGTGCAGATTTTAACCGCTTTGATAAGTGGTGCCTCCAACGAAATGCAGAACCCGGATATGATAATTTTTTGTCATTTATTACGGCTGCTATAGACGCTCTGCTTGTTGCGCAAAATGTAGCATTGGCAGCCGAAGACAAAGGACTTGGCATTTGTTACCTTGGAACAACAACATACAATGCAGATAAGATTATTGAAATTTTACATTTACCAAAAGGTGTTGTACCAGTAACAGCATTTCCTATCGGTTATCCCGATGAAACTCCTGAACTTTCAGATCGCCTTCCTCTTGAAGCAGTTGTTCATTATGAAAAATACAAGGACTATTCGGAAGAAGACATCAATAATTTCTATTCTGAAAAAGAAAATTCCTCTTTCTACAAAAAACTTGTGAAAGTCAACAATAAAGAGAACCTTGCACAAATTTTTACAGATATAAGATATACAAAGAAAGATAATGAAGATTTTTCTAAAAGTCTTCTTAACGTATTGAAAAAACAAGGATTTTTATAAAAAGTATTGAAATATTTATTTGCTAATTGGCAAGTCAGCACATTGATTTATCAGCGAACTGAACAATAAACATTTAATTTGTGAAACTTTTAAAGAAAATACAGGATTTTGGAAAGGAACTTCTGGAAATTCTGGATGAAAACTCTACTGCTGCAGAAGCTGGAAAATTACTGGATTTAATTAAAGATGCAAAAAATTATAACCATTGGTTTACTGAATCAAATGTTAGGCTACGCCTTCAAAGAATATGCAATTATTTACTTTCCAAAAACTATCTGAACGATTACGAGCCATGGTTGGCCTGTGGTTATAATAAAGAAAAAACTATCGGTGTTATTTCAGAAGAAAGAATTCCACTGGAAGAGTTACCTGTTCTATTAGCAATTATTTTTTCACAGCATAATTTTCTCTATAAAACCAATGAAAAATCGGATAAAATTTTGTCCTATTTTTTTCAACTTCTTATAAAAAAATATCCGGAATTTTCCAGGTCAGTAAATTTTACCGATGAACCGCTAAGGAATATCGATTCTTTAATTTTTACAAAAAGACAAGACAGTAATGTTACAGAGAAAGAATATCTTTCTAAAAAGCCATCATTTGTTGAAGTCCGCCATCAATCGGTTGCTATTATTAAAGGTGACGAATCAGACGAAACACTATCCTGGCTTGGTAATGACATTTTCTCTTTTTTTGGAATGGGGTGTGGAAATGTCCGAAAATTGTATTTGCCTGAAGGTTTCAATGTAAATAGGATTTACAATACTATTGAACAATGGAATTCGCTATTCGAACATTCTGCGTACACCAATAATTACCAATATTACCAATCAGTTTATCTCATGAACAGGATTGAACATTTGGACAATGGCTTCTTATTATTAAAACAGGACAATTTAATTCAAGCCCCTATTGGTGTTCTATTTTATGAATTCTATAAAGACAGAAATAGTTTAATGGACAAGTTAATAAGCTCAGATAAAATAAGCTTTATTTATACTTCAAACCCCGAAAATGAAAGACAAAGGGCTTTCGGGGAATCGGTAAACCAGCTACTTTTGCCTTCTAAAAAACTGAGGCTGTTCCTGTCGTGAAAGAAAATACATTACTCGTGATTGCCGCAAGCAAGGTTGGAAAGACAACAATAGCAATTGAAATTGCCAAATATTTACACACTGAAATAATTTCCTGCGATTCGCGACAGATTTATCGTGAAATGAGGATTGGAACAGCACGTCCTTCTATTGAACAACTTGCTTCAATCAAACACCATTTTATTGCATGTCAATCGGTTTACGATTATTACAATGCAAGTATGTTTGAAATTGAAGTACTCGAATTAATAAACAAACTTTTTAAAATTTATAAAACAGTTGTAATGGTTGGTGGTTCAGGATTTTATATGGATGCAGTTTGTAAAGGTATCGACGATTTACCAACTGTTGAACCAGAAATCAGGGAAAACCTATTGTGCCGATATCAAGAAAATGGAATTGAAACACTCAGGCAGGAATTATTAAAGATTGATCCTGAATATTGCCGGAATGCAGATATTCGAAACCCGAAACGTATTTTTAAAGCCCTTGAAGTTTACTACATGACAGGCAAACCTTATTCTGCTTTTCTGACCAAACCGCAAAAAGAACGAGATTTTAATATCATAAAAATTGGCCTTAAACGTGAAAGAAAAGAATTATACAGCATTATAGACAATCGAGTTGATTTAATGATGAAAGACAGATTATTGGAAGAAGTCAAAAACCTAAGCACTGCCCGTCATTTGAATGCCTTAAATACCGTAGGCTACAAAGAGCTGTTCGATTTTCTTGATAGAAAAATTGACTTAATTGAAGCTATTAACCTTATCAAAAGAAATACAAGGCGTTATGCAAAAAGACAAATTACATGGTTCAACCGTGACAAGGATATAAAATGGTTTCATCCTTCAGATACAAATAATATTTTTGAATTTATTAAGTTATCATTTAAACCTGGGGAACAACAAAATTCCCTTTTTCAAAATATGGGTTAATAATTATTTTGGTGCAACTTTGTGTTTATGTGCTTTAGTGGCTGATAAAACTTACCAATAAAACTTAAAAATTCATAAAAAAGGAATAATTCGTCATGCACGACTTAAACAATAGATTTTGGTTTTAAATTTTGGTATGCAATTTGAAATCTTTTCAATATTAATAATAAATCACAAAACCATGAGAAACACCTTAATACTTTTATTGCTTTTTTTTGGGGCAAGTCTTTACAGTCAAACAGACTCAATTGAAAAAGCTATACTTTACAAGAAAGTTCTAGCTAATCTAAAAAATACTGACGGAATCTTTCAGGAAGATGCCGGAGGAATGTCGCAAGAAGATTACTCAAAATTGGCTATCAAATGGAACCAGACAATAAAAACTATAAAATACCCTGAATTACCTTTTGATTCAGGTGGACAAGTTCATTATTCATTGCTCAATAAATTCAAAGATTTCAGTAAAGAAAAGCTTTTCAATAGAACACTTGAATGGCTGGTAATTAATTATGGCTTGCTTCCTTCAAATATTTATTCTAACCAGAATGAAGGAAAAATCATTTTCATGAATAGTACAAACCTTAAGACCGGCAATACATGCACTTACACATCTATAATTTCAATTAAAAATGAAAAAATACTAGTAGAATATGTAAATGTTGGCTATCAAAACAATTATCCGGGTTATTATTCAGGTGATACATGGGTGCCTGAAAGAACAGAAAATTATGGATTTAACAAAATTTATCCAATCATCTTAAAAAAGCCTTCAGAGTGGATTACAAATTTAAATTTACTTAAGGCTACAAATGATTTTTTTTATGGTTCACTTGAGAACCTTACAGATTATATAATGAATTACGACACTACATACCAATTCTAAAAAATCGTTACAAACTATTGACGGTTCTATAAACAAATAAACCCCGATAATATCAAAATTATCGGGGTTTTCATTTTCTATAGATAAGTTTATTTTACTTCTTCAAAATCAACATCTGTCACCTCGGAATCTTTTGTTTTGCCTCCCTGACCTGCATTATTTTCAGCATGCGTTTGTCCTTCTCCCTGTCCGGCATTGCCCTGAGGTTGTCCTCCCTGGTTGGCAGCTTTGTACATTTCTTCAGATGCAGCCTGCCAAACAGTATTCAATTCGGCAGTAGCTTTATCAATAGCATTTAAATCCTGACTTTTGTGAGCATCTTTGAGTTTACTTAAAGCAGATTCTATAGGGCCTTTCTTTTCAGCAGGAATTTTATCGCCAAATTCTTTCAGCTGCTTTTCTGTCTGGAAAATGAGGCTGTCAGCCGTATTCAGTTTATCAATACGTTCTTTTGCCAAACGGTCTGTTTCTTCATTAGCCTTTGCTTCATCACGCATTTTCTTGATTTCGGCATCTGTAAGGCCCGATGATGCTTCAATACGGATGCTTTGCGTTTTCCCGGTTGCCTTATCTTTAGCTGAAACGTGCAATATTCCATTTGCATCAATATCGAAACTGACTTCAACTTGGGGAATACCGCGAGGTGAAGGTGGAATACCATCCAAATGGAAACGCCCTATTGTCTTATTACCGCTCGCCATTGGCCTTTCACCTTGCAATACATGAATTTCGACTGACGACTGGTTATCAGCAGCTGTGGTAAAAGTTTCTGATTTACGTGTCGGGATGGTAGTATTGGATTCGATTAATTTTGTCATTACACCACCAAGTGTTTCAATACCCAGTGAAAGGGGTGTAACATCGAGCAACAATACATCTTTAACTTCACCGGTAAGTACTCCTCCCTGTATAGCTGCACCGACAGCCACAACTTCATCCGGGTTTACACCTTTTGATGGTACGCGTCCGAAGAAATCTTCGACTATTTTCTGAACTGCAGGAATACGTGTAGAACCACCAACCAAAATTACTTCATTAATATCTGATGCCTTCAAACCAGCATCAGCAAGTGCCTTACGACATGGTTCAATTGTTGACTGCAATAGGTTGTCGCAGAGTTTTTCGAATTGGGAACGGGTTAGTGTTTTAACCAGGTGCTTAGGAATTCCATCAACCGGCATGATATAAGGAAGGTTTATTTCTGTTGAACTCGAACTTGACAATTCAATTTTTGCCTTTTCAGCTGCTTCTTTTAAACGCTGTAATGCCATTGGATCCTTCCGTAAATCGATGCCTTCTTCTCTTTTAAACTCATCAGCGAGCCAATCGATCAGGATATGATCTAAATCGTCGCCACCTAAATGCGTATCGCCATTTGTAGATTTTACTTCGAATACTCCATCGCCGAGTTCAAGTATTGAAATATCGAAAGTACCACCTCCTAAATCGAAAACGGCTACTTTCATATCCTGTGCTTTTTTATCAAGGCCATAAGCCAAAGCGGCAGCAGTGGGTTCGTTAATTATCCTGCGAACATTAAGGCCTGCTATTTCGCCGGCTTCCTTCGTTGCCTGTCGCTGTGAGTCATTAAAGTAAGCTGGTACAGTAATTACTGCATCGGTTATTTCAGTTCCCAGAAAATCTTCGGCTGTCTTTTTCATTTTCTGAAGGATCATAGCCGAAATTTCCTGAGGTGAATATTTGCGATCGTCTATTTTAACACGCGGGGTATTGTTTTCACCTTTAATTACATCATAAGGAACGCGCTGCATCTCTTTTGTTACCCGATCAAAAGATTCGCCCATAAACCTCTTAATCGAATAGACAGTCTTTTTCGCATTTGTGATTGCCTGACGTTTTGCAGGATCGCCAATTTTCCGTTCACCGTTTTCTGCAAATGCAACAATCGAAGGTGTTGTTCTTTTGCCTTCGCTGTTTGCAATCACAACAGGTTCGTTTCCTTCCATCACAGCAACACAAGAGTTGGTTGTTCCTAAATCAATTCCAATAATTTTGCCCATAATATAGATTTTTAATAATTTTCAATTTCCTAAAAATAATCAATCATTGTGCCATCTATTAATTCTAACCAGTTGTATGTAATATTGACACGAACTTATTTCTATTGACAACGTGTAATAATATTATGCTGACAAAAAGACATGAATACAAATTGAAAATTGAACATAATTGTTAGAAAGCTTCAATAATATTTAACAATTTTGCATTTTTAAAATGATTATCTTTAATTCTTTCAATATAATTATTTAATAATTATGTCTTAAATCTTAACAATCAATTTATGTCAATACACAGTTCAGATATAAAAAAGGTAACTACCCATAAACTTAGTGAAATGAAGCTTCGTGGCGAACGCATTTCTATGCTGACAGCTTACGATTTTTCTATGGCTAAAATTCTCGACCAGGCAGGAATAGACGTAATACTGGTCGGTGATTCAGCATCGAATGTTATGGCAGGTTATGAAACAACGCTTCCCATCACGCTGAATGAAATGATTTATCATGCTTCATCGGTTGTTCGCGGGGTCAAGCGGGCATTGGTAATTTGCGATTTACCATTTGGTACTTACCAGGGTAATTCGATAGAAGCACTTAATTCAGCAATTCGAATAATGAAGGAAACCGGAGCTGGTGCCGTAAAAGTGGAAGGTGGCACTGAAATCAAAGAATCTGTTGAAAGAATATTATCAGCCGGAATCCCTGTGATGGGACATCTTGGCCTCATGCCCCAGTCGATTCATAAATTCGGAACTTATGTTGTCCGCGCAAAGGAGGAAATAGAGGCAAACAAATTATTATCTGATGCAAAATTACTGGAAGATTTGGGCTGTTTCGGGATTGTACTTGAAAAAATCCCTGCCACTCTTGCCGGACAGGTTGCAAAAGAATTAAGAATACCAATTATTGGAATAGGTGCAGGTAGGGAAGTTGACGGGCAAGTTCTTGTGCTGCATGATATGCTGGGATTTACAAAAGAGTTTTCTCCAAGGTTTTTAAGAAGATATCATAATTTATTTGCTGAAATGACTAAAGCCGTTCAACAATATATCAACGATGTAAAGTCAAGGGAATTTCCAAGCGAAAAAGAACAATATTAAGGTAATTTGAAGATTTGAAAATTTGAAAATGAAAAAATTTGAAGATTTGAAAAAAGATATTAGTTTTTTGAATTCGGACATGATTAAAATAAATTAGTTCTTTGTTTGAAGTTTTCGGTGTCCGGTTTTCGGAAGCCGGATTCCGCTTTATAGGTTTTTACTTTTTATTTAAATGAAGATATACACTAAAACAGGCGATAAGGGTGAAACATCGTTGATAGGTGGAAAACGTGTGCCAAAATATCATCCTCGTATTGAAGCATATGGCACTATAGATGAATTAATTTCCTTTATCGGACTTTTGCGCGATCAAAATCTGGAAAGAAATATAATTGAATTGTTACTAAATATTCAGGATAAATTAATGGTTTGTGCTGCTATTCTGGCAACAGACTGTGAAGATTGTAAAATTAATATACCTTCAATTCAAGTTGAAGATATAAGCAATTTAGAAAAAGAAATTGATGCAATGCAAGCATCATTGCCTTCACTTAATTCATTTTTATTACCAGGCGGACATAAAGCGGTGTCTTTATGTCATGTATTGCGCACGATTTGCCGCAGGGCAGAAAGAAGTACATTGAAATTATCTGATGAACTATTTGTTCCGGAATTAGTATTGACGTATTTAAATCGACTTTCAGACTTTTTTTTCGTACTTTCCCGTAAGTTAACCGTTGATTTTAAATCCGTTGAATACCTTTGGAAACCAAAGTTGTAAATGTTGTTATTTTTTATAATTTTGCGTAACTTTTTTTAAGGGTAGTAAGTAGTATATATAAAATATCCATTTATGTATTGGACGTTAGAACTTGCCTCGAAACTTGAAGATGCTCCCTGGCCGGCAACAAAAGAAGAACTTATCGATTTTGCCATTCGTTCGGGTGCTCCTTTGGAGGTTATTGAAAACCTGCAGGAAATAGAAGACGAGGGCGAAATTTATGAAAGTATAGAAGATATTTGGCCGGATTATCCGAGCAAAGATGATTTCTTCTTTAACGAAGATGAATACTAAAAAATTAAAAGCCGCTTAAGCGGCTTTCTTTTTTTAGTCATTTTTCTTAATAGCTATCAGCCAGACTCATTACACTTATTTCTTTTTCTATGTCTTTAATAGGTGATTGTGTTTGAAGTTCAATAACAACTTTTTTACCTGGCAACAAATCAAAATAATTGTCAGAAAAAAAACCATCGGCACTTTCGAGGCTTAAGAATACATTTTTGGCCAATTTATCGGAATACAAAGTAATCTCATATCCTTTGGTCGTTTTATTAATCAGTTTTGCTATGCTTGTCTTTGGTAAATCGAGGTCTTTAACAGGTAATAAATAAAGTATATTCTCAGCTATAACATCGTCTTTTTCTTTAATCTTTGATAATAGAAAAACATTTTTCTTATATGACTTACCAATTATTTCTTCAATACCAGCTTTAAAAGGAGACAGTCCAAAATTTGGTTGAATACCCGCATTGACTGACTTCTCCCATAATACTTTTCCATCGAAATCCAATAGTGACAATTGAATGGTTACATCAAAATTTTTCTGCCTGTCGGTAGCGATATAAACTTTTACTGTGTCTTTATCGAGAAAAGGCATTATGACAGTTTCAGCATATGCTTTCTTGGCAAAATAATGTACAGCTTTCCATCTGCGGTAGTAATCAGTACTTGCCCAACTTGCCACAGGCCAGCAGTCATTCAACTGCCAGTATAGAGAACCCATACAATATGGCATATTTCTGCGATGAGCTTCAATCGCCATCTTTATTCCCTCGGCCTGAAGCAATTGGCTCAAATACAGAAATGACTGGAAATCTTTAGGGTCACGATAATCTTTCTGCATATAATCTTTAATGAGAAGATTTCCCGTACCACTTTTCTGATGCATAACCATAACTTCTGATTCGATGTTCCAGTCCGAAGGGATTGTGAAAGTCTTAACAGTTTTAAGTTCAGGGAATGATTGGAATCCATATTCACTGACAAAACGGCCAACATATTTATTGAAATCGCTAAAAGGTAATTTTCCATGCCACACACCCCAAAAGTGCATGTCGCCGGAATGAGAATCGTATGTAGCTACATCACCGTTCTTTGTAATTGGCGATGAACGCCAGTAAAAACCGTCATAAGTGTTTTCTTTTACAACGTTGCGCAGTAGTTTATCAAAAAGTGCAAGATAATTTTTCCATATTTCTTTACGCTGTTCAGGCGTATATTTTTGTCTCCAACCCCAGCCATTGTTTTCTCCTTCCCTACCCCAGCCTACTTCGTTTTCGTTGTTTCCACACCAAAGGGCAATACAGGCATGATTTCGCAAACGCCTTACATTTTCTATAGCTTCCTGATTGACATTTTCGAGAAAAGCGCTATCCCCAGGGTACATATTACAGGCAAACATAAACTCCTGCCAAATCAAAATTCCATAACGATCACAAAGATCATAGAAGATGTCGTTCTCATAAGTGCCACCACCCCATACCCTGAGCATATTCATGTTTGCATCTGAAGCAGATTTGATAACTTTTTCATAATCCTCTGGTGTTACGCGGGGCAAGAATGCATCTGAAGGAATGTAATCAGCCCCTTTTGCAAATATTGTAATATCATTCACTTTGAAACAAAATCCAGAACCTTTTCCATCAGCGTCTGGCTGCTGGACTACTTCAATTTTCCTGATCCCAGTTTTAACAAATTTCTGATCAAATATTTCATTTTCCTTTCCAATCTGAACTGCAATTGAATAAAGGTAGGCTTCACCCAATCCATTAGGCCACCACAACCGGGGATTTTCAATTTTAAAATCGATATCAGTTAAAATTTCACCTGTTTTTGTATCTATTTCTTTCCTGACAGATTCCTTCCCATTTATCAATATTTTCACATAAAGTTTTTGTTTTGAAAATATATTGATTGTTATATGTGCAGTTAAATCAACATTTTTTGCTGAAATATCTTTTTGCACAATATTAACATTTGTCAAACGCGCATTATCCCATGCTTCAATAAAGACCGGCCTCCACACGCCAGAAGTGACAAACCGTGCGCCAATCCCAACCATAATGATAAGGCGCTTTGCGCGAAAATGCTGAAGTGCCCGCCTGGCATTGGATAACCGTTTTTAAGCTGTTTCAAAGAATCCATAATTACAGGAGATTTAAATTTTATATATAATAGATTTTGTTTTTTTTGCAAAATGTTTTTACAATCAGCCCGCCATTCGCGAAACATATTATCAGCAATTACAATAATCTTACCATTTAAAGTAACTTCTGCATAAGTGTCAAGACCTTTAAAATAAAGTTCAATGTTTTTCTTTTTCAATATATCACTCGGTACATCAAACACA
>CAVSGB010000128.1:0-11911 GCA_963726845.1 uncultured Bacteroidota bacterium
TGCTGGTGGTGCTATCTTGGCTGCTCCGGCAATGCCAGTTATATTGGTATCTATTGCAGGATATATGACCGTTGCTGGGGCAGTAATGACGGCAGTCAGTCAGGTTGCTGTTGATGGGAATTAAGTCCCATATTTTGCCAAATTTATTAAAAAGTCCGGGGCGTAAGCTATCCGGGCTTTTTATATGTCCAGAACTTTTATTTTTTGTTGAAATACTTGTAAACATAAGCATGTTTAAGTTCCTGAATAAGTCGCAAATTTTCCTTAAACTGTTTTTCTTTCAATTCAATAAACTGTAGCTTCTTTAAAGTTTCGGTAAACTCAGCCGGACTTGCTTTGACTATTTCCAATTTTTCACTTATAAGCTGCTTATAATCTCCGATGCGGATAAAAGGAATAACAGAACCTATTAAAAACGGATGAAAAGCCTTTGCCCTCCAAAGTGCAAATGAAACCCAATACAATGTTTCTTTAAATTCTTCGTTTTCGGCCTCAATTTTGAAACAATTAGGACAAGGTAACAAAAGAGGCTTTCCAGAATTTAAGCCCTTATTTAAAACAAAGAAATGAGGTTTTCTGATTTCACCTTTTACGGATGCTGATTTTACGATAAATGTTTGCATGGCATGAGCATTTAAAATGTTGTTCGCTTTGCTCACACACATATTTTGACAAAGAAGAAAGAAAAAAAAACGAGAAAAAAAAAGAAAAAAGAAAGCCTTTTTTTCAGGCAGGACATGGCGTTTTGTCAAGGTTTTTGGCGTTTTATTTGATACCTTATAAAAATTAAAAAAGATTATCAAAAAAAATGGCAAAACCCGTAGGGCGTGACCTTGAAAAAACTTTGCGGGAAGGGTTTGTGCGTGGCCTGCCTATCTTTGCTTTCTCTTTTTATTTTTTAAAATATGTAAATACCGCTTTTATTTTCTGGTTTTTGATTACAGAATTAAGTGAAGGCTAAAAAGTAAGTGGACGGTAACGAAGCGAGCATGAGCAAACAACGAAGTGTAACGGAGAGTTTGCGAAGGGTGCAGCGAGATAGTGGCCGCTTAGTTGTGTGTTGGGATTATTTATAGAGTTATTACTGTAATGAATGGAATAAATTGAGGGATTTGGAATAGAACTACTTACAAGGTAAATTAATATTGACTAATTACCATTGCAAATAGATAAATTAAAACAATTTTTTATTAATAATATAAGCTTACAACTTAAGCTAAAGCAACAATTATATTATAATTTTAATTGCTTAAACAAAAATCAAAGAATTTTGACTATGAAATACGTTGGGAACAAATTTATCAGCTTCCATATCATTAACCCAATCTTTTCCATCAATTATATATTTAAATTGATACTGTTTATCTTTTTCAAGATTAATAGAAACTGAGAATTCTCCACTTTTAGATTTTATCATTGGTATGTTTTTAACATCCCAATTATTAAAATCACCGGACAGGTTAACTTGTTTTGCTGATGCGGCAATGTCTTTAGCCAATGCGAATGTTACCTTGCATATTGACTTTGATTTGATGTACTGTTTTTTTAAACTCATAGCTCACAAATTTTAAGTGTTGTATTATTACTAAATTTAAAGAAATAATGCTTATTCTGGCGTTATACAGAAGCTCTCATTGTCATTTTTTAACTTTAATATAAAATCATTGACATATTCAATATTATATTTTTTTTCCAAGCCTAATTGTAGTTCTAACTTATCATTTCTTGAGTTTATTGAGTAATGTGAATGGTTTTTACCATTTATTGAAAGTGAGTTGCCGTTGAAGAACTTATAAACTGTTTTTTTATCAATACTCTTCCAAGTTGAATCATTAATCATACATTTTATAATTTTTTTGTCCATAGCATTTGAATACAATATATGAGTGAATTCTTGTAGCGCAAAAGTGTGTTTATAAATTTCTAAAAGCTTTACATAACTTTAGAAATAAGTTATAACATTCACACATTTGGGTTAGTTATTTCTTATGGGGTGAAAGACTGGCAGGGCATACCGTTGAATTGGGTTGGGAAAAGGCAAGGGTAGCGACTGAACGAAATGGAGCAAAAGGGTTGGGCGCAATGGAACTGCTGACAAAGCAAATTACCTATGAATAATTTACAAAACAATTTGCTTTGGCAGTGGTGCAATGGAGCTTGCAGGGGCGTTTGCGTAATGTAGAGAATGGAGCTACGCTTGCTGTGGGTTGCTGAGGTGTATGCTGAAAGATGAACGGAATGTAACGAAGGGTGGCGTAACAAAGTGAAGCCCCGAAGTGTAATGGAGTGAAGAAAGAGGCATATACCGCAAGCAAAAGGCCGTAAAATAATATATGCCCTGCACCATTGAAAGGGTGGTTGGGGCTTTTGACGGGTGTGTAGGCGTGTGTTGGCGTGGGGCTATTTGGCGCAGCCCTCGTACATAATGTGCTTATATGACAGCCGGACATAAGTTATTTATACCGCTTAAAATAGGCTGTTATATAAGACCACATTATGTAAAATAGCTTGGGGTATTTTTCCTGGCGTGTCTTTTTGTTCGTGTGGTTGGGCAGCTCTTTGCTTTTTTATACCGCTTTAAAACAATTAGCGAAAAAAGCAATGTGCTGCATGTGGGCTGGTACAAAAAGCATGACAGAAAAAATTACAGAAGGGACGGCAGGGTGGAAGGGCAAAAAAGACAGGGGGTGTTTGGCTAAATACCTTTAAATAATTTTAGAAATATTTAGCCAAATATCTGGGTTTTTTGCCCTGTGGAGTGGGTTTTTCTTGATTTTGTTTTTACATTCTTTAAAGAATGATATTTATTGATAGCTCATTTTTTAATTTATCTTTTTTATTGCTATACTCCTGGATTTAAAGTAGTTTAAAAATCTTGAAAAGACTCAATATGATTATGTTTTCTGTATATTTTTAATTGCCTATTTCTTTAAAAATGAGCCTTAATATTATTTATACACATTCTAAATTATATGACATACGTTTATGTAAGTGTCTAATAATTAAATTATTAATAGGGGGGGGGTAAAATATTATTCTTCATTTGTACTTAAACGTTTAATTATTGTATATATTTTTATACTGCAAATAAAAGTTATTTGAAGCAAAAGGAAGAAGATAAATAATTATTACCTCAATCGAGGGAGAGAAAAAGTGCTAGAAAGATTTTGAGGGTTTTAAGGTAATTGAACATTAATTAAAACTAGACAATATGGAACTTTGGTATCTATTCTGTATTTCGATTACATTATTATCGCTTAAATACCAGCAAAACTTTCTTATAAAATTAAACATGTTAACCAAAGTGCAGGATTTGCATTTTTACATTATTGATTCAAAACAAGGTTATACACTGCGATTATTAAAATATTTAAAATATAAGCCCTCCAAACGAATTTAATATTAACTTAAAATTTAAAATTATGAAAAAGGTATTCATTTCTTTAATAATTATTTTTGTTATTACATTAATTAGTTATGGTAGTGATCATCGGGATGATTATACGGCTAATTATGGTGTTACAGTGTTAAACCATTATACAACTGGCCAATGGAATGACCAGGAAGGTTGGCAATTACCTACTGGAGAACAACTCACTAATTATAATGGCACAGGCTTTTCTCTTGGGGTTGACGTTGTTGTTCATCCAAATTGGACTGACACTGACCACCCTACTGCAACAGCCCATGAATATGTTTCATCTTATGGTACTCATTACGGTGAGCTTAACACGGCAACAGATCACCCTAATACTAATGGATCATGGTCTACATATTACTCCGGACATGCCGACAAATATTTTTTATCTATTTCTGTAGATACTTACAAGACAGGACAAGATGCTCATGCCAGTGTATACGTAAATTGGTAGCATAAATTATTAAGGAGGGCTTATTTTTAGGTTATTATTAATAGCATAAAATAGCAAACAATATGAAACTGTCACTATTTTTTATTACAATTTTATTTTTTTTTACAAACTGCCAAAAAGTATTCCACGCCGAAGATATTTCTGTTGGCAAAATTACAAATTATAGCCAATTAGTTTCAGCCATTGGTGGAGTTTACGGTAAGCTTGTCATTCCAATTTATAACCGAAATGAATTTTACTTAGTGAACTTGAATGGCGATGACATGAACAAATATGCTGCAAATTATGATTATTATTATGATTATCAATTTAACTCAAATTGCTATCAGGCTGGGGAGAATCTTACATTTGACATGACCAATTATTGGAAAGAAATGTATTCAACTATTGTTTCAGCAAACAATATTATAGTACAATACAATCCCATTTCAATTAATGACATTTCTACAAAAGGAATATTAGGAGAAAGTTACTTAATCAGAGCCTACTGTTATTTCAGGCTTACAAGAACTTTCGGACAGGTTCCGATCATTGATAATATAGATATTAACTATAATGTATCAAAACCTTCTTACTCGGATATATATAAATATATTGAAAGCGACCTTAAAATCGGCCATGCAACTGTTGCCGAAAAATAACAATTCAGCACGCATACCTTTTGTTACACCTCATCGTGGATCTGCCAAGGCAATTTTGGCCGAAGTATATTTGAGCTGGGCTGGTTATCCTTGCAAGGATGCATCAAAATATACCCTCGCGGCCAAAGAAGCGGAAGAAACTATAGATAGTTCTAGTTTCTTTGGCATGGGACTTGTGAACGATTTTGGATATTTGTGGGACAAACCTCATCTGTACAATTCTGAATCTGTTTTTTCATTGTTCTGCAATGACCCTGTACTTCAAAACCAATCAGAAATATCTTGGGGAACATGGCCCGGGTTTTATTTTGGAACGACTGATTCTTCATCTTCAACAATAAGAATATCAAGAAATAAAAGTTTAGCACTTTCTTTTTACCCTGTTGAAATTAATTTCTATAATAACTTTCCCACGGGATACCGGAAGGAGATAACGTTTTATACAACTGTTTATTATAACAATTCGCATTACGATACCTTAGGTAATATAATTCATACCGATACAGGCTATATAGATATAGAAAAAGTTAACCCTTGTAGTCGTATAGCTTATCGTAAGTTTTATTATGAACCATATGAAAAAGTTAATTACCCAGCTAATTATTCCGGTTCAAAAGACAGTACTACTAAATATGAATATTATTTAGGTGTTCCAAGGATTTACATTTTCCGTTATGCACAAACGATGCTCACATACGCTGAAGCAATTGCACGCTCAGGCCAAATCAATGAAAAAGCATATGAATGTATAAACCAAATTAGGCGAAGGGCACACCATTTAAATTTGAATTCATCATCTGTTTATGACCTGACTAGCGGGCTGACACCCATAGCATTAGCCGATACGGTAGTACAGGAACGTGCCTGGGAACTTTGCGGAGAACCTGAAGGCCGCTGGTTTGATCTGGTGAGACTTGAAATGGTGGAAGATTTGCCAAAGTTAAGATATCCAACAGAGGGCGGCCCGCCTGCAACTTTTGATAAAAGTTCCTACTATTTATCGATACCTGCTTATGATACAATATTAAACCCAAAATTAGGTAAGTAATTTTTAAGTTATTTAAAAAACTTGACAACAATGAAAAAATATTATGCTACGATTATGTTTTTATTATTATCATGCTACTCGAATAAAATTGATAATGATATAGTACTAAAAATAGGTAGAGTAAAAATTACAAGATATGAATATAATAAAAACAAGGATAGGGGTTTAAATGAAAACAAAGGAGGTAAAACTAATAACAATTTGAAAAACTTTATGATATGGAAAAAAGATTATATGGGCAGGTGTTTTGTTTTGGCCGATGCTCAAGAAAAAAAATATGATACCAGCAAAACAATCCAGAAAGTTGTAGAAAATACATCAAGATTTATGATAGTGCAAAAGTATGGGTATTTATGGAAAAGAAACATTTCGCCCATTATAGATACTTTTAAGCTGGTAACTGAGGAAAAAGCAGCCAGAAGGGAAAAGATGTATTATTTCGATTATATTATGTGCAAGAATTATGACGGTTTAATAAAAATTATAGGAAATGATACAGCTATCAGAACAGTTGCTGAATATAACAAGCTAAAAAATAAGGCCCACTTATATCCCTTTTTTGAAACCGGTTATATGACACAACAATGGCCATTTATTGCATTTTGGAGTATGAAAGATTACTTATATAATATGAAAGAAGGGGAAGTATCGAAACTAATCAATTTTGGAGGCCCTAATTATTTTTATTTTTATCTCGACCATATTGAAAGTATAGAATTAACACAAAAAGAAAAAGATAATTTTCAATCGGAACTCCAATATGGCTTAGAAGAAGAAATTGAAAACAAAAGGTCAAAAGAAATTGAAATAAAATGCCAACCGGTTATTAATAATAAAAATATAGATGCTTTGGCTAAATTTATTTCAGAAGGGCACACTATTTTTGAATACAAAAATAATCTGGAATTGATGCGCTATAAGCTAAACAATACAGATAAAGTGTTGAAGTTTGATACTTTTCTTGAATATTATACCTATTTAATAATGAGACATAATATTACTGATAAAGAATCATTAAAAGGGTATCTTGACATGTATTATTCTGACGATTATTTAAACAACGAAGCTGAAAAATTAGGCCTTTATAAAACTGATACATTTTTGCTTGACCAAAAAAATTTCAGGAACAATGTAATATATAGCGAGTATATAAAAAGAAATATAATTGATAAAATTAAAATTGATTCTTTGGAGGTAATAGATTTTTACAATAAGAACAAATTAATGTTCAAACAACCAAAGTGTATTACATTAGATATGTATGTTTTTGATAAAAGCAAGGATGCATTGGAAAATGCGCATAAAATAATTGAGTTTATAAGAAAAAATCAACCTGATAAAAGCCATGATACTTATATAATAAAAGGGATGCGTGAGTTTATTTCAAATTATAAAATTGACCTGGAAGCCAATAAAAATTATCCGCAAGGCTTTATAAATGAAATATTATCTATGCCGCACACTGCTGTATCAAACAGGCCAATACCATTTCAAAATAAATTTGTATTGTTTTGTAAAAAAGGAGAAGAAGGACAATGTATTAGGAAGTTGAAAGATGTGTATGAACAAATTGAAGGCCAAATAAAGGATGAAAAAATTGAAAAGGAAACTATTAAATTAGTAAAGAAACTCAGAAATAAATATAAAGTTGAAATTGATAAAACAGGGATTAACTAACTTATAATTAAAATGAAGAGGGTTATTTTAGTTTCATCTTTCATATTTATTCTCCTTTTATCCTCATTCTCATCAACTCTAAGTTTCAGGACTTATTTGTTTATCCATGCCTTATCATATGTACAAATAGCATTTGGAATTGTCTTTTTTATAATATTAAAAACTTTTTTAATAAGATGTAAAAATAAAAAAAATATCAGTATTGGTCTTAACTTGATAGATATTTTAGTTCTAATATTAATTTGCTACTTTATTGCCAGATATATTACAAGCTCAAGCTATAATGCAGAATCAGATACTATTTTGATTTTTGGTAGTCTTTTTTGCATTTATTTTTATTTAAAAACATTTCTAGCTGGCAAGCAAGAAAAGATAAATTTATTGATATATCCAATATTATTTGCCGGAATACTTCAGGCATTTTACGCATTATTTCAATTGGCAGGCATCTTACCCGTTCTTTTCAAATTTAAGCTTGGGGGTTCATTTGGAAATCCTGGTGATTTGGCGAATTTTTTGGTAATAACCTATTCTTTATCACTTGGCTTGTTCTTTTATGAAAAGGGTAGGAATAAGCGCTTTTTATTGTTGATTTCTGTTATCCTGTACATTTTTGTAATTATTATTTCGATGTCGCGTACAGCATGGATAGCAGGAATGGTTTCAAGTATAATTATCATATACAATTATTACTATAAATTTTCTCATATAGATATTCAAAATATTATAGCAATCCGTAAAAAGTATGTATTACGATTGATTTTTGTTTTTACAATAATTATTGGCATTTGGTGTTCATATAAATTATATGGCCTAAAAACTACTTCTGCTGATGGAAGGGTTTTTATTTGGAAACTAAGTACAAGTTTGATCCATGAAAGGCCAATATTTGGGCATGGCTATGAATCGTTTACTACAGTGATACGCCAAACTCAAATAAATTATTTCAAAAATAATCCAAGTGATATTAAAAGTGGATTGCTTGCGGGTAGCCCAGCATTTGCATTTAATGATTATCTTCAATTAACTATTGAATACGGCATTGTTGCTTTAGTAATATTGTTATATATCATGTATAAAACGTTTTCATTTAAAGGCCATAATAAAGCAGAAACAGGGCTAACCTTATTGACAATTTGCCGAGTGACCATTATAGCTATTTTAACATGTATGCTTTTCTCATATCCTCTGCAAAATCCTACAATTTTGATTTGTTTTTTTATTTTGCTTGCTATGATATCAGCGTTTGATGAGAAAGTTATTCTAAAATACGAATTAAAAATAAAATATGTTTTATTGGGTTCGTTTGTATTGTTCATTTTCCCAATCCTATTGTTTGTCCATGCATCAAATTCTATTGTAAATGGATTAAAATGGAAAAAAGCCTTTGCCGATTCTGAGAAAAATACTGGAAATTATGTTGCAGAGTACGACAAATTATTTATATTGCTTAAACATGACAGATCATTTATCATGAACTATGGTTCTATTCTTTATAAATATGGAAATTATGAAAAGTGTATCCATATCTATGAAAAATATGGGTATTTATGTTTGTCATCAGATATGTACCTTATGTTAGGTGATAGCTATGAAAAAATAAAAAATTATATGAAAGCTGAAGAGAACTATAAAAATGCTTCCTATTCAATACCTCATTTGTTTATTCCAAAATACAAGCTTTTTAAATTATATGAATTAACCAGCCAGCCAACCAAAGCAGATAGTATTGCCCAACAAATTAGCACTATGAAAATTAAAATATATTCCGACCAGGTAAAGGATATAAAGACTGAGATTAATGAATACTTATTATTGAAAAAACAAGGAATTAAAAATGAATAAGTTTATGAATAATAACCCACCCCGACCCCCTCCCAAGAGGGGAAAATAACATTAGTTTTGCTTTTGAAAAGTTTATTTTTATTTTATTATTATTAATACCTATTGTAATTGCATGTTCAAGTAATAATAATAATAGGAATCAACAAACTAAATTAACTCTTGAAAATGGCGATAAAATATTCCAAATCAAACGTGGTATAAACATTAGTCATTGGTTATCGCAAAACCAAGAACAAAATCCTGATATCCTCTGTAAGATTTTCACGGAACAAGATGTAAAATTCATTTCCCAGATTGGTTACGATCATTTACGCATCCCGGTTGATGAAATGCATTTATGGGACGAAAAAGGCAATAAGCACGTTGAAAATTATAGGCTTTTGTATAATGTCATTGGTTACTGTATAAACAACCATTTAAGGGTTGTGCTTGATTTGCATGAAACCCGTTCCCATTCGTTCAGTAATAAAAAGAATATTTTGTGGGAAAGTGAAAAAGAAAAAAAACATTTTGTGCAATTATGGCAACAATTGTCAGATGAATTCAGCAAATACCCTGTTGACCTTGTTGCCTACGAACTGCTTAACGAACCTGTGGCAGATAATCCAAATGATTGGAACCAATTACTTTCAAATACTGTTAAGGCAATTAGAATAAATGAACCGAAACGGAAAATTATTATTGGATCGAATAGATGGCAATCACCTGATACATTTGATGAACTGGTTATACCAACAAATGATAGAAATATTATTGTAAGTTTCCATTTTTATACACCTTTCTTACTTACCCATTACAATAAAGCCCCCTGGACAGAAATAAAAGATTATGAAGGCGCTGTCCAATATCCAGGGCAGGTTATAGATGAAGAATCCCTTAAAAGTTATAGCAAGGAACTTGTAAAGCAAAATTAAAGAATATAATGGTTATTATAACCGGGACACTTTACTTATGAGTATTCAGCAAACCTATTGAATATGCAAAACGAAATGTATTACAATTGTATTGTGGTGAATTTGGCTGTTTGCCTACTGTTCATCGTAGCGACCGTTTGAAGTGGTATAAAGATGTACGGAATATTTTCGAAAGCAACAATATCGCATGGGCAAACTGGGACTATAAAGGGGCATTTTCAATTTATAATGTCCAAACAGGTAACCCCGATGAAAAGCTGATTTCTGTTTTGGTTGGTAATTCTGATAAATAATCTGATGGAATGATATTAAAATCAAATAACAATATGTTGAATTTTCTAAAAGGCTGTTTTGAAATTTCAAAAATATTTGTTTTCATAAACCCCAACCCCTTAAAAAGGGGCTATAACTGTGCAGTGCAGAAGTTAGCCCTCCTTTTTAAGAACGGCGAAGCCATCATGACCGAAGGAAATAAAGGTTGGGAGGTGAAAAAATACAATATTAAAATTGCATATAATCTAACAATTAAAATTAAAAATAAAATTCTAATAGAGACTCTAAAACCTGTATTAGATAATTTTGGACTTTTGCTTGTACTGTGTATTTCTTTAATCGCTTGCAATAATTATCCTGAAGGAGTAAAAAAATCCCTTTCACTGATGAATAAAGAAAACAGGCTGAAGTTTGAGAAAGTTTTTGAATATTTTAATAAACCCCAGGATAGTTTAAAACTTAAAGCTGCCTATTTTTTGGTTGAAAATATAAATGGGCTTGGACATTATGAAGGCAAGCAATTAAGGGATTACAATGTAATTTTCGATATTCTGGCAAACAAACCCTCTGATTACCGGGAAAACCTTCCCTGGTATGCCAATGGGGTCAATCAATTATTTGATTCGTTACAAAATATTTATGGGCAAATGGATTTTCGCAATCTCCACTTTGTAAAAGATGAAGATGTATTTACAACAGAAAACTTTATAAAATACATAAATGGAGCGTTTGCTGCCTGGCAAAACCCATGGAGCAAAAACTCGGTTTCATTTGATAATTTTTGTAATTACGTTTTGCCTTATAGGAATTTTAACGAACCCATTGAACCCTGGCGTGAAATGTTTACTGAAAAGTTCAAATGGATACACGATTCAATAAAAGGAGAAGATGATATTATTGATATTGCACGAAAGTTAAACCGGAACTCAGAATTAAAATATTCCGATGGGTTTGGCAGGTATATTGTATCCATTCCCCCCAGTCTGATACTAAAAGCCATGTATGGGGCTTGTACCGATAATTCGAATTACAAAGCCATGATAATGCGTTCCTTTGGTATTCCGGCCACAATTGATTACCCGCCACAATATGGAAATGACCACAATACACATTACTGGAATTCTGTTATGGACCCGCAACGGAAACTTTGTAAGTTTCGAAGAAGCTTTGAACGATATAAATGCCTTTGTTGCTTATAAGTATAAAATAGGCAAAGTCTATCGCAAAACATTCTCGACAAATAAAAAAATAGAAAAGCTTTTGGAAGATACAAAAGGGGATGTGCCGCAAACTTTTAAAGAACCCAATTTTTTTGATATAACACAACAATATGTTGCAGTGACTAATGTAAAGCTTCAACTTAAAAATATACCTAAAAACACAAAATATGTTTATGCGGGAGTTTTTAATGATGCCGGATGGACAGCAATAGATTATGCCGAAATAATTGATAATAAATATGCAATATTTAGCAATACGTAACTGAACGGTAGGTAGGTTATCCGCACCGCCACCGTGGAGCGCATGCCTGTGAGGTCACTAGTGAAGGGGTGTTGTTAGGGTCTCACTGCCCATTTCTCTCTCTCTGCGTGCATAATGGTGAAAAAAGGTGCATTTGGAATATGAGTGTTGCAATGCCAC
>CAVSGB010000129.1:0-48340 GCA_963726845.1 uncultured Bacteroidota bacterium
TCAATTTCGACGGCAACCATAGCTGCACTTTGAACAGAAATAACCCATTCGGGAGAATCGCCGCCAGCAACAATAGCTATTTTTTTCATTTTTTAGAATTTTCTTAACAGTATTACAAATATAAGTAAAATAGGTACATTTGATTTTAACTATTAAACAATCATTATTATGACAATAAATCAAATCCTGTTATTATTGCTTACCGGTGCGCTGGCTGGTTTTACTGCAGGTGCAATGGGGATTGGTGGCGCTATAATTATTATACCTTTTCTGGTTTTTTTACTTGGAATGGGCCGAACATGCTGCCCAGGGAACAAGCCTTGCAGTATTACTATTTCCTGTCGGAATTTTTGCTGTAATAAACTATGCAAAAAATGGATTCGTGAATTATAAATTTGCTGCAATTCTAATTCTTGCATTTGTGATAGGGAGCTATTTTGGTTCATTGGTAGCAGTGCATGTACCAGAAAAAATTTTACAAAAGTCTTTTGCTATTTTACTGATCTTAGTAGGAATTAAAATGTTGGCAGGGAAATAGAATTAACAAATAAAAACCAGTATATCAATATTCAATTAAAAAAATAATAAAATGCATGTAATTGCAAAATTCTTTTTTGGTTTTGGAATTTGAGTATAAATTTGCAGGCAATTCAAAAATGTTTCATTAATTAAATATTCAAACAATGGCTTATAAAATTTCGAATGATTGTACAGCATGTGGTACCTGCATAAGTGAATGTCCGGTAGAAGCTATTTCCGAAGGCCAGATTTACAAAATCGATCCTGAAACTTGTACTGATTGTGGCGCTTGTGCCGATGTTTGCCCGGTAGAAGCTATACATCCTGAATAATCCCAGGAACAGACTGTAGAAATTCCCGCCTACCGATTGGTTGGCGGGTTTTATTTTTATGGCTTGTACTTCGAGAGCCTTAAGATTTTCTGAAAGTCATTATCTTCCATTAATGTATGGAGGTCTATATTAGCCTGTTTTCTCATATACCTGTTCACTATTTGCCATCCAACCCAGACAACTGCTTTTCCTGGTGAACTTTTTCCAAACTCTTTGGTAAAGCGCCCATCGTTTATGAATTTGCTTATTGTTAAATAATCCGATTTAAAAAGCATCTTGTTTTCGACTAAGTACGCCCACATCTTGTCTTCATATTTTTTGCACCATTCCAAATTAGTTTTACTCATACCTATAACAAGTGTATCGGGTTCTTCAGGCAATAATGCTTTAGTGAAATACAACAATTTTCCCTGGTAAATTATATTTGAAAGTAAATTTGACATTGAGTCGCTCATAGGAAATTGAGTCATTGCCCATGCACGTGCACAATCGGTAGGTATTTTGTTTTTATGCATGTTATAGCGTATGTAATTTGTTAATCCCAACTGGGTATAAAACTCATCTTTTGTGAGGTATTTATCAAGCCCAATGCCTAAAATCGTGTCGGAAGTTACAACAGATTGGTTGAATCCTGAAATATACGTTACAACTACTGGCAAAGGCATTTTTGGAAAATAGTATTTAAAATAACTAAAAACTTCATTTATTTTATTTTCGATAGGCTTGAAATCTACGAATTCTTTTTTTGTTTCTTTATATACTTTATTCATGTTGTAATCGGTAATAAAACCTCTCAGTAGATCGGGGTATGCAGGATTATTATAATCTCCAATCTTTATAATTTTAAAATTGAAGATGTCAAAAAATTCCCCATACCTCTGATGAAAATGAACCACACTATCTTCAATTTTTTCAAAATCGGCATTGAAAATATCCTGATCAAATCGCAGGAATTTTAATTGAACCTTTACATTTCTAATATCAGGACTTTTTCTTTTCTCACTGCAATTAGTAAAAAGAAGCAGCATTGCAAAAAATGCCGGAAATATTATCTTCGCTATCTTCACGGATAAAAATATTTTTATGAGGTTGTTAAAGTAGTAAATTTAGGACTTATTGAAATGTTAAATTTTATTAGAATCAAATTTATTGTCAATGTTCTAATAAAACCTAATATAATATTACATTGTAAAACTTTGTTTTTTAATAAACTTTGCTCTCAAAATCCACGTAAATCTTTTAAATCAGCGTCATCCGCGTTCTTTTGTTTGCAGCTTTAGCTGCGCTATGAGATAATTTAATTCAAATACTTAAATGAGAAAATCTCTGTATTAAAATTCGCTTTTAAGCTCAAACAGCTTAATACACAATGCAACACAAAAATTAAATTATTATTTCTTAAAGTCTTAATTCCTTTGCTGCAATCATTTATATTTTCAAATATTATATTAAATTGCATAAAAAATAGATATAGATGTTCATTATTTGCTAATAACTTGTGAATTATTCGTTTCCAAAATTCAAGCCATTACTTTCAAGATTAATTACATTTGCATAAATAAAATTGCTTAATTATGTTAAAATCCTTTATAATAGCTGCTTTAATCGCTATCGAATTTTCAAATATAAATGCAGAACAAAAAATCAGGTTCAGCGTTTTTGTTAACCCATGTATTAATTGGTTGCAAAGCGATATTCAGTCAGTCAACAGTGGCTCACCTGCAATTGGGTTTGATGCAGGGCTGACAGTCGACAAATATTTTACCGATTATTATGCCTTTTCCTCAGGTGTTTCAATTTCCTCATTGGGAGGAAATCTTAAATATTCACATTTGGGCGGCACAACATTCAATACAAAAGGGAGAGGCGAAGTAACAATTAACGATGGCGCTACCGTTAAATATAAACTTCAATATATTACAGTTCCTTTGGGATTAAAACTAAAAACAAAACAAATCGGTTACTTTACTTATTTTGCAAATTTAGGTTTCAATTTGCAAATGAATATTAAAGCTACCGGAACTTCCGACGATGGGAACCTGAATGACAACATCAGTAGTGAAATTAATTTATTTAACCTGGGATATTTTTTTGGTGCCGGAGCCGAATATTCCATTGGAGGCAACACTGCGTTAGTGTTTGGACTAACTTATACAAATGGGTTTACAGATATTACCCAAAACGATAATGCTAAAATAACAACTGCAGGTTTTGCATTGCGTTTGGGATTGATGTTTTAAATACAAAATATGAGAATAGCGCTTTCTCAGCTTAATTTTATCATTGGTAACTTTGAATATAACTTCAATAAAATAGAAGATAGCATTAACAAGGCCAAAGCAGTTGAAACTGATTTACTTGTATTCTCAGAACTTGCTATTTGTGGTTACCCGCCACACGATCTGCTTGAACAAAAGTTATTCGTTGAAAAATGCCGGCATTGGATCGAAAAAGTTGCAGCAATTTGCGATAATATAGCAGTTATAATCGGCGGGCCAAGTTTAAACCCTAATCAGCAAGGCAAGATTTTGTACAATACAGCCTTTTTTATAGCTGAGAAAACAATTCAAAGCCTGCACCATAAAGCTTTATTACCTACCTATGATATCTTTGACGAATACAGATATTTTGAACCAGGTACAGATTTTAAAGTTGCAGATTATAAGGGGGAAAAAATTGCAATAACCATTTGTGAAGATTTATGGGACGATCTGCCTGTTGAAACGGCTTTTGGCCGTTCCCGGCTTTATAACGTTTCTCCTATCGAAGAATTGATTGTTCAAAAGCCAGATTTTGTAATCAATATTGCCGCTTCACCGTTTTCTTATACAAAAAGCAAAATCAAGCAAAATATTTTTACTGCCCATGCTGCTAAACACAACCTTCCTTTATTTTATGTAAACCAGGTCGAGGCATACCGATCTAATTTTCGATGGTGGTTCAATGGTCATTGATGCCAATGGAAATATAGCAGATTCGCTAAATCTTTTTGAAGAAGACCTGCGATTTTATGAATCCGAAAACCTGAAACAAAAATCAGGGTTATCAATTAATAAACCAGAGATTAACAAAATCCATGATGCACTTGTCATGGGAGTGCGGGATTATTTTTACAAGACTGGCCTCAAAACTGCCATTTTGGGACTTTCAGGAGGTATAGATTCGGCTGTAACTTTGGTTATTGCAGTTGAGGCTTTAGGAAATAAAAATGTCAGGGTTATGCTCTTGCCCTCAAAATATTCATCAAACCATTCAGTAGATGATGCTATGAAATTGGCAAGGAACCTGGATGTACAATTCGATATTACAAATATCCAACCTTCAGTGAATGCTGTCCTGGAAGCAGTACAACCAACTTTTTCAGGATATAAAGAAGATATAACAGAAGAGAACATTCAGGCTCGCATACGGGGAGTTTTGCTGATGGCGCTCTCCAATAAATTCAGGAATATTTTATTGAACACTTCGAATAAAAGCGAAATTGCAGTTGGTTATGGAACGTTATATGGTGATATGAATGGCGGGCTTTCAGTTATAGGTGACGTTTACAAGACCGATGTTTACAGGTTAGCTAATTTTATAAACCTTGATAAAGAGATAATACCTGCCAATATTTTATCAAAACCACCTTCGGCAGAACTACGGTTTGATCAGAAGGATACTGATTCGTTGCCGGAATACGATGTACTTGATTCTATTTTATATCGGTATATAGAACAACAAAAAAGCAGTAATGATATAATGAATGAAGGTTTTGATCCTGCCTTGGTTTCCAAAATAATAAGAATGGTCAATTTTAACGAATACAAACGTTTTCAAACACCTCCAATCTTACGTATTTCGTCAAAAGCTTTTGGGTTAGGCCGCAAAATGCCGATAGTTGGTAAGTATTAGAAATTAAGTTAAGGACAGAGTAAAGAAAATAAGTTATTACGAAGAAAGAATAAGGAACATGCTGCGACCTTTCAAACCCTAAATATCCGACATTAATTTTTATAAAATTAGCAAATCGGCACATTGTCTGATTATTAAATTGCGTATTCAATATTTTTGCTATTTTTGATGTTGTAAAACATTTATTTCGATTTTATGTACACCGAAAGTGAAGAGAAGTGCAGGAATATTTTCGAAAATGAGAAATCGGTTTTCAATATTTTAGATAAGAACGAAGAAGAATTATTAAAAGGCAATGTCAGCTGTATTGTTTTCAAAAAAGGCGAAATTATTTTTACCGAAGGTGACAAACCAAATGGTTTGATATTTCTGTCAGAAGGGAAAGTTAAGATTTTCAAAGAAGGAGTCGGTGGCAGGGAACAAATTATCAGGATGGCCAGGCCTGTTGGTTTTATCGGGTACAGGGCGTTTTTTGCTGATGAGACACATAGTGCTACTGCTGTAGCAATAGAAGATTCTGTTACTTGTTTTGTCAGTCGCGAAATCATGATGAAATTGCTTCAAACGAACCTGAACCTTTCGCTGAATATACTTAAGTCGTTTGCGACTGAATTGGGCTTGTCTTATAACCGGACTGTGACTTTGACCCAAAAGCATATCAGGGGAAGGCTTGCAGAATCGCTTATTTTTTTAACAGACACTTATGGGTTCGAAAAAGATGCAGCGACTATCAAAATTTACCTTTCGCGTGAAGATATTGCCAGCCTGTCGAATATGACTACTTCAAATGCTATTCGTACCTTGTCGAGCTTTGCCAGTGAAGGTATTTTGAGCTTAGATGGAAGAAAAATTAAAATTATTGATTTTGCCAAACTCCAAAAGATTAGTGTTATGGGATAAGATTGTCATTGGCAGATTAATTATTACTTATTATTCCAAAAGGTGTGTACGCCATTTTATTTTTTTTTGTTTCTTCAAAAATTGATTCATTCATTTTATTATTTGGCATCCGTTTGTGATCAAGGTGAAACAAAATTGCAATATGTTTTACAGTTTTAACATTACAGCCAATTAACCGCAATCGATATTCCAGGTCGGTATCTTCGCCACAATATGGGGCTTTATATCTTTCGTCAAAACCGTTAATTGCAATTAAATCGCTTTTATAAACTGAAAAATGGGCACCCAATATTCCCCGGTCTTTATTGTTTATCTTACTTCTCAGCCATTTTGACCTGATATAGAATGCATTTTCAATATGGTTTCCCCTTCCTAATAGTTTCTCGATTATCATCCAGGGAATAAAAATAGTTTCCAGCATTGCATACCGCACATGAAAATGTTTTAGTATCCGTGAAATTTTTTCACTTAGATCAACACGCCTTCCTGCCAAAACGGTATGTAATTGCTTTGAATCATAATGTTCATTAATAAAATTTCTGTGAGGTATACAGTCTCCATCAATAATAACCAGATATTCTGATTTCGATGCAACAATAGCCTTATTCAGGATAGTATTCTTCTGCCAGCCATTATCTTCATGCCAGACATGGGTAATATGCAGACTCGAATTCGCTATAATTTTTTTTAGTTCATATACAACATCTGCTTTCGAACCATCATCTGCAATTATTACTTCAAATTCTTTGAATGATTGTCTTTGCAAGCCAGCTAACACTAATTTTAAGATATCAATCTTATTATAAAATGAAATAATTAATGAAACTTTTGGATTGAATTCTTCCATTACTTACAATATCTAAAAAGTGGGAACAAAATTATTTGAAAATTTATTTGAAGCTTCATTTCTGGAGTGGTTAAGATTGCAAATCTGGAATGTGAGCCTTTTTTGGACAATCTATACTAAAATTCAAAAAGGGATAAAAATGAGTTCACATTTTAAAATACAGTGATTTTTGCTCGGGCTTTTTTGACTAATTAATTAATGATTCTACCTCATCAACTGTTCTATCAACGGAGAAAAGTTCCTTTACTTTTTTATATCCATTTTGTCCAAGCTGTTTTCTAAGTTCCGCATTTCCAATAAGGAGTTTAACTTTTTCTGTCAATTGATCAATATTAAATTTCTCGATTATAAATCCATTAACACCATCGTCAATTATTTCAGCACTACTGCCAATACTAAATGCAATAACCGGTTTTTCTTTTGCCATTGCTTCAATCAGAACGTAACCAAAACCTTCGTAATGTGAGCTCAAAACAAAAATATCGATGTTCCCATGGAAACTTATCATATCAGTTACAAAGCCTAAGAAAATAACTTTATCTGAAAGTCCCAGCATCTCAACGCTCTTTTTGTATTTATTTTCAAGCTTACCTTTTCCTGCAAGCAGAATTTTAAAATTTATATTTTGTTCATTAAGTTGTTTGGCCAGATCGATGAGGTGTTCATGTCCCTTCTCTTCAGAGAACCTGCCAGCATTTCCAATAATTACTTCACCATTTTTTCGTGTATATAGTTCTTTATATTGGTGTTTCAAGTATTCATTAAAATCAATACCATTGTATATTATTTTAATTTTGTTTTCATTAACTAAATGGGTATTTTTCTTTAAAATAGTATGTTTCGTTTCAATCGAGTTTGCAATAATGTCTGTCGCAACGTATCTTAAAAGGAACCTGTTAAGTAATGAGTCTTTGATAGCAACTGCGATTCCCCTGCTATAAATTATCTTTTTTACTCCGGCAATTTTAGCACTAATCCCAGCCAATTTTAGGTCGGCCGATAAATTAATTATTATCGTTTTTACTCTTTGACGACGAAAATAATTAACCAATTGAATAATTTTAAAAATATTTAAAAAGCTAAGATTACCTACAAAAATCCTATAGTATCTTAATTTTGTTTTTTTTACCTGCTGAAGCAGTTCTGATTTTTGATTTGTTATAACAATAGTATCATAGCCTTTATTAGCTATGCGTGTAGCTGTATCAAAATGCCACTTCTCTCCCCTCCCCAGCTAATTGTTGAGTTAAAAAAACAAATTCTGAAAGGTTCCAATTTTCTTTCTTCTTCAATAATTTTTTTGAGTTTTGCATATTTTAGAAATGTTTCATGCGCTGAGTTCAGACTGATAACCAAGCCATAAAATCCATCAAGAAATCCTGTTTTTAAGAAAAAGTCCCGTAAGAAACGCCAAAAAGGGTGAAAAAGCAAAGTCCAGTAATTAGCTGTCAAACCCTGCCTGTGATATGACATTGCTAATATATTTGTAAATCGGTTAATTTGAGTTATATGTTCTTCAAGTGCATAATAAGAATAATGCAAAATATCTCCCTTAATATGTTTTTGGGTAGCACCTTTTTGAAGAAGAAATACATCATGAGGGTTTATTCCGTCCCAGCTACCTTTGCGCCTGTCCCACAATCTGAGTTTTCTTGCCGGATACCAACTGGTATGTTTTATCCATTTGCCACAATAAAATGTTAATCTGTTGAAGTAATAACCGTCATATTTCCAGTTTTCCTTAACTTTTAAAATTGATTGCTTTAGTCTTTCTGAAACTTCTTCATCGGCGTCAAGTGACAAAATATGATTAAAAGTAGCTTGAGAGGCTGCCCAGTTTTTTTGTTCAATGTAACCTTCAAACTTATGTTTTAAAAATCTGACTTTGTAATTAACGCAAATTTCTTCAGTTTTATCAGTCGAGTAACTGTCAACGACCAATATCTCATCTGCTATGTCAATTATTGAATTTAAACATCTTTCGATATTTCTTTCTTCATTGAATGTTATTATTACTACTGATAATTTTGGCATGATGAATTTAAAATTATTCCTGGAAATATATTCTTTTCACACGGTTCGAAATTCCTGTTAGTATTTCATATGGAATAGTACCGATTTTTTCGGCAACATCTGAAATCGGAATATTGTTGCCAAAAATCTCCACTTCATCCCCTTCTTTGGCATCAATGTTTGAAATATCTGCCATAAACATATCCATACAAATATTACCTATTATAGGGGCTAATTGTCCATTAATCCAAACTTTACCAATACCATTACCTAATTTTCTGTCAAAACCGTCTGCATATCCAATTGGCATAATAGCAATTTTTGTTTCAACATTTGCTATACCTTTTCTGCTATATCCAATAGTTTCTCCTTTATCAATTATTTTTATTTGCGAAATTATTGTTTTAAGTGTACTTACATTCCTTAATTGTTCCTGGTTAAAAGGATTAATTCCATAAAGTCCAATTCCCAACCTTACCATTTCAAATTGTGCTTCCGGGAATCGCTCTATACCCATTGAATTTAAAATATGCCTGTAAGCATTATATTTTAATTGACCAATTATTTTATTACTAATTTGTTCAAATCTATCAATTTGCATCCTGGTGAATTCATCGTGTTGAGGTTCATCACTTGCAGCCAAATGAGAAAAAAGCGATTTTATGCTAAGGTACTTATTTTCCTTTAATTCGTTGCATAAGCTTTCAATTTCCGATTCTACAAATCCTAAACGGTGCATTCCTGAATCTATTTTTATATGTACAGGAAAATTTTCAACCAGGTTGTTTTTTAAGAAAATTATTAACTGTCGGAGTTCTTTAAAAGAATATATTTCCGGCTCAAGTTTATAATCCAGCATCTGTCTGAAGACTGATTCTTCGGGGTTCATAATTATAATCGGAAGGCTTATCCCTGCCTGCCTTAATGCAATGCCCTCGTCGGCAAAAGCAACACCCAAATAATCAACTTTATGATATTCCAACAGATTTGCAATTTCATAGCTTCCACTACCATAAGAAAAAGCCTTGACCATTGCAATGACCTTTGTACCGGGTTTTAATTTAGATCTGAAGTAATTGAGATTGTGGACTAAGGCACTTAAATTTATTTCTAATACTGTACTATGTGTCTTGTATTCCAATAAAGTAATAATATTTTCGAACTCAAAACTGCGTGACCCTTTAACCAAAATTGCCTCATTTTTAAAAAAATCAGGATGAAATTGATATAGGAAATTCTCAGTAGATAGATAAAAATCTTTTTCACAATTGAATAACCTGGCATTGCGAAATAAAGCCGGGCCTATGCCTATTAACCTGTTAATTTTCTTTTCTTCAATAAGCCGGCAAACCTCCTGGTACAACTCTTTTTCATTTTTCCCGCTTTGCAGGATATCTGATAAAATAAGGGTTTTTGATGTGTGTTGGTGTTGAAGGTTTAAGAAGTCAAGTGCAATGCTTAATGAATGAATATCGGAATTGTAGCTGTCGTTAATAATAGTACAGTTATTTATACCTTTCTTTAATTCAAGCCTCATGGCTACAGGAGAAAGTGCCTTCATCCTTAATTTGATGATGTCGTTATCATAGCCAAAATAAAGCAAGATTAACCAGCAATGAATTGCATTTTCAATTGATGCAGAATCACTGAATGGAATACAAATTTCAATATCTGAACTTCTATACTTTCCTTTGATTGAAGTATTCCCATTGTTTTCTTTAATTTCATTTATCCGCAAGTCAGCATCCTTTCCCAAAGACCAGCATAATAAAGACTGATTTTGATTTTTAGAGTTTTCAATATCCTGCAATAACAGTTCGTAATCTTTGCAGTAAACAAGTAATTTGGATTCTTTGAAAAGAAGGAGTTTTTCTTTAATCTTTTCCTTTGTTGAAGAAAAATTTTCCTGGTGAGGATCTCCAATATTTGTAAAAATTCCAATATCTGGTTTTATTATTTCTTCAAGGTGTTTCATTTCACCCGGTTTGGAAATGCCGGCCTCAAAAATTGCTAAATCTGCATCAGGCTCAAGGTTCCAAACAGATAATGGGCCCCCGAGCTGGGAATTATAACTTTTTGGGCTTCGTATAATTTTTTTGTCCTGTTGCATTAATTGGTATAGCCATTCTTTAACAATTGTTTTGCCATTGCTACCTGTAATGCCGATAACTGGTTTTATAAAAGTCTTTCGGTGCAACCCACATAACTTCTGGATTGCTTCCATTGTATTTTCGACAAGTATAAAGTTAGCGTCAAAAGTTTTCCAGGTATCATCTATATGGTCAACTACAAAGTTTTTAAGCCCTTTCTTGTTATATAATTCCGGAATGAATTTATGGCCATCATGGCGGTCGCCCCTGATGGCAAAAAATATTGAATCGTCAGGAGATAATAAGTTTCGGCTATCAGTGACCAGCTGTTTAATAATTGGTGAATTGTGGCCAATCAACCTGCCACCGGCTTTTACTGCAATCTCAGTTAGATTATAAACCGCCATTTATTTATTCATTAACTTAATGTAACAAGCACGACAAAGTGGTTCATAAATTTGATTTTCGCCAAGCAATACCTGATTGTCCTCGCTTGATTTTCGATGCGAATATAATGCAGGATTGCCACAACTCATGCACACAGCCTGAAGTTTAGTTACATATTCTGCAGTGGCCATCAATTGAGGTATAGGGCCAAATGGGTCACCCTTGAAATCCATATCAAGCCCTGCAACAATAACACGGCAGCCTCTGTTTGCAAGACTTTCACAAACATCAACTAAACCACTGTCAAAAAATTGGGCTTCGTCAATGCCTATTACATCAAAATCGCTGATTAAAGGCAAAATATCTGAAGCAGATTTTACAGGATTGGAAACAATTGAAGACGAATCATGCGATATAACTTCGTTTTCTGAATATCTTGTATCGGTTAATGATTTAAAAACTTTGACACTTTGATTAGCCAGGATTGCCCTTTTTACACGTCGGATGAGTTCTTCAGTTTTCCCTGAAAACATTGAACCTGTAATGACTTCAATCCAACCGGCTGAATTTATTTTTCCGGATAAATTTCCATGAACCATAATTAAGTCAGCTTTTATTATGTTATTGATGCTTCGGAAAGATTCTTTATTTACTTTTACAATTGAATTTACTTTTCAATTTAACATACACAAAAATAAGCAAATTGCCGACTTTTTGGCTTAAACTTGCAAATTATGGGATCACATATTTCTCAAATTGAAGCTGATCTGCGAGATGTACAATTACTAATTGCCAGACTTGAAGGGAATGAAAAAACACATCACATAGAGTTGGATTTGGCATTATCAAAACTTCAGAAAGTTTATGATTTTCTACTTCACGAAGCAAATAAAATGACGGATTCAAATCATGGAACAATCCAATCTGATGAAATTGTAAAAACTGTTATAAGTGAGGCGCCAAAATCGGAACAAAAGGTTAAGAAAAGTGAAGATATTGAAAATAAAATTAATCCTGTAAATACAAAATCAAAAGATGAATTAATATTTTTAGATGATAAAACAGAGAAAATTGAACCAGAAAAACATATCCTTGAAGTGCATAAAGAGCATAACATTCAGGGGCACGAGTATCATAAAACAAAAGAAATATTGGCTGAAAAATATAATAAAAACCAACAATTAATCAATGAAAAGTTAGGCCAGGGATTGCATAAAAAAGATATTTCAGGTCAGATGCAATTTAAACCTATTAAAAATATTGAAACAGCGATAGGAATTAACGAGAAGTTTCTTTTTGTCAGAGAATTATTCAATGGCGATGCCGATACTTTTCATAAAACAATCCGGATTGTAAACAATGCTGCAAACTTTAATGAAGCTTTTAATTATATCCATTCAACATTTAACTGGAACCTTGAAAATGAAGCTTCACAGAAATTACTCGAATTGGTTAGAAGGCGTTTTATTATTGATGAAGAATGAGAATTAGATAAAGGTATCAAGTATCAAGAATCAAGAGTCAAGAGCAAAGAACTAAGAACAAAGAACTAAGTATCGAGTATCAAGTGCCAGTTTAAATTCTAAATATATTTTATAATTAAATGATCTGATCTTTCATCCTGGTACTTTAATCTTTAACAATATTTCATGGGCAAATTATTTATAGTTCCAACACCAATCGGGAACCTTGAAGACATTACTTTGAGGGCATTAAATGTACTAAAAGAAGTTGATTTAATAGTAGCCGAAGACACCAGAAAGACGGGTTTCCTGCTGAAACATTTTGCAATTAGCAAACCATTAATATCTTTTCACAAATTCAATGAACATAAAACCGTTTATGGGCTTGTAGGCCGCATTCAAAGTGGAGAAATGCTGGCATTGGTTTCTGACGCCGGAACACCTTCTATTTCCGATCCCGGTTTTTTATTGGTCCGTGCTGCAATTGCAGTCTGACGTTGAAATAGAATGTTTGCCCGGTGCTACGGCGCTGATCCTGCAATTGTAAACTTCGGGCCTGCCGAGCGATAAATTTTGTTTCGAAGGATTTTTACCACAAAAAAAAGGAAGGCAGAAACGTTTGCAGGAATTATCTGAAGAAAAGCGGACTATGGTTTTTTACGAATCGCCATTTCGACTCAATAAAACATTGGTTCAATTTTCAGAATATTTTGGATCCGAACGCCGTGCCACTGTTTCAAGGGAACTTACGAAAATTCATGAAGAGACAATTAGAGGGACTATTGAGCAATTAATCGCCCATTTTTCTTCCGGGGATGTGAAAGGTGAAATTGTAATTTGTATTGAAGGTAAAGAATAAAAAACCCTGAGATTTAGAAACCTCAGGGTTTATTTATCCTCATCTTTAATATTATTTTTTTATCAGTTTAATTACCCTGTTTGTATTTTTTAAGCTTATGAAATTTACTAAATAGACACCTTTCTCAAGGCTTGACATATCAAAACTGATATTGTCAGATTTAATGTTGTCAAGCTTTACAACTTCCTGTCCAGGTATGCTCGAAATCGTGATACTTTT
This sequence comes from uncultured Bacteroidota bacterium, assembly GCA_963726845.1. GTDB lineage: Bacteria > Bacteroidota > Bacteroidia > Bacteroidales > DTGW01 > CAVSGB01. The sequence goes on from CAVSGB010000129.1 coordinate 13,524, forward strand.
AACTCCATTCAGGTGAATAAATTGCAAATTGTTTTCGACAGGGTTAGGATAAAGCCCTGGCTGGTTTTGTATTAAACTGGTAATTTTTACACAGGTTCGTGTATTTTGCACTGCCATCAGACCTATTCCCGAAATTGGCAACCCATCAGTTGAGGATAAATTTCCCGGCTTATAGGTTAAAGTAATATCCGATCCGCAATCTATTAATTGAGAAAGTTCTATCACCACAATTGTAGGAAAGTTATTCTTCAAGTTTATTTTAGTGATAGTATCAATATTGCCATCCTGCTTAACCGTAAAATTGGAGACCAAAGAAGAGGGATCGTTCATATTCCTGTTAAAGGTAAGCTCTATTGCAGAGCCATCGCTTATAGTCATGGCTGATAGCAACCCCGGGACTATATTTTCTGCCAGTTCCTGGTTGAACATTAAAAGTTTTGCACTATCAGATGACTTCTGGTTACCTGGCAAATATGATACTGTAATCCTGTTGGTAGCTTTTACTGCCCTGTTTATGGTCAGGACTATTACTTTTGAATTAGAAAGTTTCAATGCCGCTGTTTTGATCGGGTTTGATGCCTGATCGAACACCATAAAATTTTTTATTTCATTTGAAGGGTCTGCCATTTCTTTGTCAAATGTCAATTCTACTATTGTTGGACTTGTAACAGTAACTCTTACCAATGATGGATTAGTAATAGCGCCTTCATTGGCCTTTAAGACGAATTCGGCACCTTCATTGGCCTTAGTACAGTTAATAAAAAATGCTTTTGTTGAATCGCCAATATTTGCAAGAATTTTGTATGTGCCATAAAACCCCCTAAAAGGGTAAGAGCCATCTGTCAATGTCTTTCCGCTTATATTTGTCGACCATTCTTTGTGAAGCAAATTATAAACCGTATCGGCTGCAATTTTTGGCATGTTCGATTCATCAAACAAGCCCGCACCCGGCCTGAAGGTATTCGGGTCGACAATCCCCATTGAATAAAAGCCTGTAATTAACGGATATGAAAAACAACTCCTTAAAACCTGGGCAGTATAAATAGCTTGGTTTAATTGTGAAATTCCCTGTGCAGTAACATCAAAATCGAATTCGGTGATACGCAATTGAAAACCGGCAGCCGCACATTTATCAAGCCTTGTTTTCAGGTCAGTGAGACTAACCATTTGTTCAAAATGGCCCTGTATACCAATTCCATCGATTGGGGCACCATGCGATAGACAAGTATCGATGATTTGCATAAATCGGCCCGACTCATCATATTCAATAAGATTATAATCATTCATGTACAATTGTGCGCTGGAATCTACCTCCCTTGCCCACTTAAAGCAATTCCAGAAGATAGAATCGCCTATATGGCTGCTTAGAAAATTCGTGTGCGATGGTTCGTTCATTACATCATATTCCTTGACAAGCCCTTTATATCTTTTCATTTCGCGCTGCACCCTCATTTTGCACGAATCATTCATTGGTATTGTTGCCAAAGCCTGCACCCATGTAGGTACATCGTGCGCATTTCCTGCAAGGCCATTCCACAATAAACAATGACCTTTTAAAGGCCAACCGACTTTTTCTGTCCATGCCAGGGTTGAATCAAAAGGCCCGTAAGTAAGAACACCTTCATTAGCTTCTATCCCGCTCCATTTAAATTCGTTTCCGTCAACACCAGAGTTATAAAATTTCAACATAGCCGATTTTTCCCAATCGGAAGTAGATGCAGTAATAAAATTTCCAAAATGAAATTCATGATTGATCATATTGATTTTTACACTGTCACCTGGTAAGGCATAGCCATTTTTGTCCAATACTTTTATTGAAAAATTGCCTTTTCTTAATTTTTCGATACGTTCATTTGCATTATTATACCATGCTATGTTAGTAGAAGTTAAAGACAAATCATCAAAATAAATTACGCCATCTGAATTTATTAAAAGGGAAAGTCTGGCATAATTTGTACTGGCAGGAGAAATTAATGTAACATTATAATTTGTCGTTCCTTTTGAAACAACAATTTCACTTTTGTCAATTAATTTAAATCCTGAATTTGAAGTATCTGTAAACACAGCTGTAATTATAAAGCTTGACGAATCGGTTTTAGCCCAGAAAGAAAGTGTATATGTTGAAGCTTTGACAACACTAATTATTGCTGATGTCAGACGAATATCGCCTTTATTCAGGCCAATGGAATCAACTTGTACCTTCAAGGCCTGGGTTCCGCTATTTTTTATATCTGTGACAATTTGGGAATTTGCTTTACTCCCTGATTGGGCTGTAAAATTCCAACTGCTCATCCCAGCTTCGAAACCGCCATTTGTAATAAGATTTTGTGCTGTAAGGCAAAAAATGTTTGTTACAAGCAGTATAATAGTTAAATAGAAATATTTTTTCTTCATAATGAAATTGTTTAATAATAAATTCGACTTTTTATTACAAGTGCAAAAATAATTTAGAAATTCCTTTAATTGAGTTAAATTCGAAATAGAATAATTGCTGGTATTTCAATAATTGTATGTTGTTTCTGTCTTTTAAGTGGACATTTCTGTATAAGCTTAATTTAGAAACTTGTCAAATAAATAATAAGGTGAAATGGATCAGCAAATTAATTATTGCACACAGAGTGCATTGTTAAGCACAATAATAGCTTTTTTGTAATCTTCTCGTTTAATAACAAACTGCATACTTACCTGGCTGAGAGATTGCGACATGCCATCGATGTTTATTTTATTGCCCGCAAGTGCAACTGCAGCTTTAGCTAAAATTCCAGGTTGGGCAATATTAGAACCTAAAGCACAAACCAAAGCAACATTTTTTACAGTCACTTTGTGATACTTTTTTTTCAAATCATTAATAAGTTCCGGATACACTTCATCTTCCCAAATTACGGAAGTTATACTGTTCGCGTTCGATGCTTTCAGGATATAGCTGATATTATATTTCTTTAAAAATTCCATAATGCTTAAATCGAAACCGACCTCACCAACCATAAACGGATCATGAACCTCAATTGCGGTGACTTTATCAGATCCGGTAACTATCTCAACTTTTGAAGCTTTACTGGTATAGTTTTTCGAAATCAATGTCCCCGGGTGTTCCGGTTCAAAAGTGTTTTTTATGCGTATGTTTATTCCGGCTATCTCTATCGGCTTCGATGCTTTTGGGTGAATCGCTTCCATACCAATGTCGGCCAACTGGTCTGCCACATTATAATTTGTAAAACCGACAACTATAGATTTATCAATACCTACAATGTTAGGATCTGCAGAAGATAAATGATACTCTTTGTGGATAACTGCTTCGTTTGCTTTTACTTCGACAGCTATTTTGCTAAAAGTTACTTCTGAATAGCCGCGGTCAAATTCGCGCATAATGCCTTCAGTGCCTTTGGTATAACCGGTTGCAATAATTAACACTTTAGAAAAATCAATATCTTTAAATACTTTATGTATCCTTTCGTCTATAGTAAGATACTCGGGATCGTTAAACCCACATAAATCTATCAATTGTGCGTTAATATCATGTTTTTGTATAATATTCACCGAATTAAAAGCTGAATGGGATTCGCCTATGGATGATAAAATTTCCCTGGCAGCAAGTAAAATATTTTGGCGATCAACATATCCTGTTGCTAAAACATCGTCCAGACTGCTTAAATAACTTTTTGTTTGGGTTATCCTGTCAGAGATAAATTTTTCAGCAACTTTCAGGTCAAGGCCAATGTTTTCAAATGTTTTATTTATTTCCAGCAACTTAACCAACAGCTCATCCAACGCTTTGTTATAATCTTTGTGATTGATAAATTTCATATATATGCCTGGCTCTTTGGTCTTTTTGTGTTCAAGAAGCCAGTTTGTAACATTGTTATATGCAGAAACTACAAAAATTCTTTCATAATATTCTCCTGGTTTTTTACTCCCGATTATTATATTTCTTAATACATCATGAAATTGGGACATTGAAGTTCCACCTATTTTCTCAACTGTTAACATAATAGTTTTAACTCAAATTTGGTTGTTATAATTGACGGGTAAAAATATTATTTTTTATGAAACTTTCACTTCAAAAAATACATTCAAAAGTTTGATTTGAACAAATAAAATATACCTTTGCAATTCTTTGTTTGATAGCAATCTTCTATGTAAATAAAGAATCTCATATATTTTAAGTAAAGTTTAATTTAAAATGTGAAAATTATTTTAAGTTATGGGAAATAAAAAATTTATCTTTCTTACGCTTCTTTTAATCCCTTCATTCATTTTTGCCCAGAAACCAGTCTTGCAGATGAATAGTGAAATTGATACGGTTTCTTATTGCATGGGTGTGATGATAGGTAAAAGCCTTAAAATGGGAGGGTTTAAAGATTTTAACGAAAAACTTTTCATGCAAGCCATATCCGAAATGCTTGCTGATAAAGAGCCAACAATAAAACCTGAACAAGCTGATCCTATTATTCGCAGTTATTTTATGAAGCTTCAATCGCAGAAAGGTTCAGCGAACATTGCAATTGGAAAAAAATTTCTTGAAGATAACAAGACAAAGCCCGGGATAATAACTTTACCCAGTGGATTGCAGTACAAAATACTCAATGATGGGCAAGGTGCTTCACCGACAATTAACGATAAAGTTACTGTAAATTACCATGGAACTTTAATTGATGGAAAGGTGTTCGACAGCTCTGTTCAACGCGGGAAACCAATTCAGCTCGCGGTTAACGGTGTTATTAAAGGTTGGACAGAAGCTTTGCAAATGATGAAACCTGGTTCAAAATGGCAACTTTTCATCCCTCCCGATTTAGGTTATGGAGAGCAAAATATACCTGGAATTGAGCCAAATAGTGTTCTGATTTTTGAAGTAGAACTTATTTCTGTAGATAAAGAAAATTAAAATTATTCAAACCAATAAAAATCATATAAAATGAAATTCACACGCGTATTATTAGTCGCTGCAATAGCAGTATTATTTTTTGCTTCGTGCAAAAATTTTAAAGGTTCGGCAAATTTGAAAAGCGATTCAGATTCGGCCAGTTATTATCTTGGTGTTTCAGTTGGCCTTAATTTAAAGCAAATAGACATGCCGTCTTTCAATAGCGAAGCATTCTCCAAAGCTGTGAATGAAGCACTGAACAGTAAAGATTCGAAATTCGACATGCAAAAAGTCAATAATTTTCTGAATAATTATTTTACTAAGCTTCAAATGCAACAAGGCGAAAAGAATTTGAAAGCTGGACAGGAATTTCTTTCTAAGAATAAAACCCGTGTTGGTGTTACAACTACTGCATCCGGCCTTCAGTACGATATATTAAAGGAAGGAAATGGCCCAAAACCTAAATTTGACGATATGGTTTCGGTACAATATAAAGGTACATTAATTGACGGAACGACTTTTGATAGTTCTTACGATCGCGGGAAACCTGCTAAATTTCTTGTTAACCAGGTTATTCCTGCCTGGACTGAGGTGTTGCAACTGATGAAAGTTGGTTCGAAATATAAAATTTACGTTCCATCCGAGTTAGGTTATGGCCAGAACCCAAGACAAGGTGGAAAAATAAAACCTAACATGGCACTTATTTTCGAAATTGAACTTCTTTCAATTGATCAAAAAGAACCATCTGTAAATCCAGCTGCCAAAATGCAAACTATAAAGAAAAAATAATTTCATTTATAATTTAAAAGCGCCGATAACTTTTGGTTACCGGCGCTTTTTGTTTAAATACATTTTTATGATATTTAAACTATACATTATTAAAATTCAAAGTCAGAATTATTATTTTTGTGCCCCGAAAAATTAAATATGAGATAATATGTTAAAATTATATCTTGCCGATTACGATAAATATTTTGAACAAATACTGCTAAAACACAGCTTTACCGACACAATGGCCCATTTTACAAATCTCATTATCCTGGGTACTATTGTTGCATTAATCGCAATTGCAGCCAACTTTATTTTGAAGCTGATAATTATTAAAGTTATTAAACGCTGGGTTGATAAAAGTGAAAATAAATACGATGATGTTTTTTATGAAAAAGGTGTATTCAATGGTTTGTCACATTTTGCATCAGCAATTATAATTTCTTACCTGGCGCCTATTCCCCTGGCAGGTTTCCCAAAGGCTATTGTTTTTGTCAAAGAGGCCGCAAATATTTATATGCTTGTAGTTGTGGTAATGGTTATAAATTCCATAATAAACGCTTTGCACGAAATATACAACAGTACACCTTTGGCCAAAAACCGTTCAATCAAAGGCTATATTCAAATGTCCAAGGGTATAGTTTTTTTTATTGGCGGCCTTATGCTGTTGTCAATAATTATCAACAAGGACTTGAGCGCTTTATTCACTGGCCTTACAGCTTTTGCTGCAGTTTTAATGTTTGTTTTTAAAGACGCAATTCTTGGGCTGGTAGCTGGAATTCAAATTTCCTCAAATGATATTATCCGGATTGGCGATTACATTGAAATGCCAAAAAGAGATACGGATGGAACAGTAATTGACATATCGTTAAGTGTGGTAAAAGTACACAATGCCAACCGCACTATTTCAACAATTCCTACCTATGCATTTGTTTCTGAATCGTTTTGGAACTGGCGTGGCCTGGATATTTCAGATGGCCGTCGTATCAGGCGTTTTCTTTACCTGGATATGTCAACGATCAGGCCATGCAATGACGAAATGTTAAAAAAGCTTCGTGGAGTCGAGCTTTTGAAACCATATTTCGAAACAAGAGACAAAGAATATGCCATCAACTTAGAATCCAATATTTGGCACGGGAAATATTACACGAATGTTACTTTGTTTCGGGCTTACGTAGAAGCTTATTTGCGAAACAATCCAAAAATAAATACTACTATGAATTTAATGGCTCGCCATCTACAACCCAATGAACACGGACTTCCTATTGAAATATACACATATACGAAAGAGAAAAATGGGCCTTTATATGAAGCTATACAGGCCGATATCTTCGATCACATTATCGCTGCAGTATCTGAATTTGGTTTAAAATTATTCCAGAAGCCCAGTGGATACGATGTTAGGAACTCTTAAAAATTTAATCAGAACTTTGGCGGTATTTGGTGTTTTTATTTCTTACTGGCCTAATTGAATTTAATCAGCCGTCTTAATTTTGCAACCCAAGAGTAGAAATCCGGCCACAGACTAAATATTTTTATCTTTACACATTAGTTGATTTTACTGCGTGGAAAATAATTTTGAAAATCGTAAAATAAAAAGGGTTGCATTTTACACATTGGGGTGCAAATTGAACTTTGCTGAAACATCCATGATTTCAAGAAAATTTATAGAACAAGGGTTTACTAAAGTCGGTTTCGATGATGAAGCAGATGTATTTGTAATCAATACATGTTCTGTAACCCAGGTGGCCGATAAAAAATGCCGCAATGCAATTAAAAAAGCAACCGGGAAAGGCGCAAAAGTAATTGTAATAGGTTGCTATTCGCAATTAAGGCCTGAGGTAATTTCCAAAATTGAAGGTGTTGACTTAGTGCTGGGGACAAAAGAGAAATTTCATGTAGTTGAGCATGTGCAAAGACTTTTAGATAATAGCTTTAAAAGGATTTTATCCTGTGATATCAATACAATTGAATCTTTCGATGCGTCTTTTTCAACTTCAGAACCGCACAAGGGCATTTTTAAAAGTTCAAGACGGTTGTGACTATAATTGTACTTATTGTACAATACCTTTAGCACGGGGGAAAAGCAGAAACGACTTTATTACTACAACAGTTGAACAAGCAAGGATTATTGCTTCAAAAGATATTAAAGAAATAGTTTTAACAGGTGTTAATATTGGCGATTTTGGACGTTCAACCAATGAAAATTTTCTTTCGCTCATTCAGGAACTTGATTGCGTTGAAGGAATAAACCGATATCGGATTTCGTCAATCGAACCAAATCTTATTGACAAAGAAATTATAAACTTTGTACTGAAATCAAAAAAGTTTGTACAGCATTTCCATATCCCGCTTCAGTCAGGTTGTAATAAAACCCTTGCTGCAATGGGCCGAAGATATAATGTTGGTTTATACAAACAGCGGGTTGATCTGATAAAAGGCAAAATGCCTTTCGCATGTATCGGGGCCGACGTAATAGTTGGTTTCCCTGGTGAAACAGACAAGGATTTCGAGGATACTTATGCATTTATCAAATCATTAAACATAAATTATTTACATATTTTCCCATTTTCAGAAAGACCGTATACTATGGCAAAAAATTTCGATAATAAAGTTATGCCAAAAGATAAGGATAATAGAAGTCGTGTTTTAATTGAATTATCCGAAAAAATAAGAAATGAATTCTATAGCTTGAATTTTGGCCGTTCTGAAAATGTTATTTTTGAATCCCGGATGGCTGGAGGTCTCATGAATGGATTTACTTCAAATTATATTAAAGTTGAAGCACCATACAATAAAAACTTTATAGGTAAGGTTTGTAATATAAATATATCGGCAATTAATAAAAATGGGAACTGTTCAGTTATATTTAACTCATGAGTAAAATAAATTTTGAGGATGTTTGTAAACAAGTTTGTAGTTTAGCCTGCGAAACAGGTAATTTTATTAAATCGGAAGCTGAAAAATTTTCGATAGAAAGTATTGAAGTTAAGGGTTCTGAACAATTTTGTTTCTTATGTTGATAAAACTTCCGAAACAAGATTAGTGAATGGCCTAAGAAAAATATTGCCAGAAGCTGGTTTCATAGCTGAAGAAGGCACGGCATCAAAAAATGTTTCAAGCTATTGCTGGGTCATAGATCCTCTCGATGGCACAACTAATTTTATTCATGGAATGCCGCCCTATGCAATCAGTATTGGTTTGATGGATGGAAATGAAATTGTTGTCGGTGTAATCTTAGAAGTCAACCTTAATGAATGTTTTTATGCCTGGAAGGGCAGTAAAGCATGGCTTAACAATAAAGAGATTGTTGTGTCTAAATCACAAAATGTCAGTGATTCTCTTATAGCTACCGGATTTCCATATACCGATTATCATCTTCTTAAACCGTTTATGCAATCACTTGAATATCTTTTTGTACATTCGCATGGAGTGAGAAGGATTGGATCTGCTGCAACAGACCTTGCTTATATTGCCTGTGGCAGGTTCGATGCATTTTATGAGTATAGCCTTAACCCGTGGGATGTTGCTGCCGGATCATTAATTATTCAACAAGCTGGCGGAAGTGTGACGGATTTTAAAGGAGGCAATAATTATATTTTCGGAGGTGAAATAATTGCAAGTAATTCTTTTATACAACAGGAATTCTCAAAAATTGTCCAAAACTATCTTGTAAAATAATGCAACTGATTGCTTATATTATCCTTTTTCCAATAATTTGGCTTATTTCGCTTTTACCGCTCCGCATTCTTTATTTTCTTTCTAACGGTTTGTACTTTTTTATATATTATATTGTCCGATATCGACGAAAGGTATTGTACGATAACCTTCGGAATTCTTTTCCTGAAAAATCCGAAAAAGAAATTAAGGAAATTGCAAAAAAGTTTTACAGATATTTTAGCAGGCTTTTGTTAGAAATTGTTAAGTTGGTTACTATTTCAGATAAAGAATTAAAGTCGCGTATTAAGTATAGAAATCCGGAAGTTCTTTTTGATTTATATAATAAAGGGATTCATTGTATAGCTGTAACTGCACATTACTGCAATTGGGAATGGTTTGCCGGGGTTTGCAATAGCACTCCTTACAAAACAATGTCAATTTACAAACCACTTTCGAACAAATATGTCGACAGGCTTCTTACTCGTTTGCGAACCAGGTTTGGGGCCGAATTAGTTCCAATGTCAAGTGTGTTAAGGGCTATAGTAAGATATAAAAAAGAAGGGACTCCCACTTGTTCTCTTTTTATTTCCGATCAAACTCCTGTCAGACAATACATACAATATTGGACAACATTTCTTAATCAGGATACACCTGTATTGCTTGGGGCGAGAAAGTGGCCAGACAGACAAACCAGGCGGTTATATTTTTTAAAATGCTACCTGTCAGGTTAGGATATTATGAAGTTGAAATAATTAAATTATTTGAAGATGTTTCAAGTGTTGCTGATTTTGAAATTACTGAAGCCCATGCGCGCTTGTTGGAACAAATAATAAGAGAAAAGCCAGAATATTGGCTTTGGACACATCGCAGATGGAAACTCAGCCATTTGCGGAAAGAAATGGAAGAGTCTTCTTCTTTAAATAATAATAACCAATAAAATGAAACATCCATGTACTTGCGTTCACAACATGGATTTGAACTTAACATGGATGTTTAGCTTCGCTGAGACCTTCGGGGTTCATGAGAATCAGCTATAAGTTTATTAAATGCATAAATAAAATTTATTCGGGTGAATAAAGTAAGTGTTGTTATTTTAAACTGGAATGGATTAAATTACCTGAAACAATTTCTGCCAGGCATTATAAAGTATTCTGGTTTGGAAGGCGCAGAAGTAATAGTTGCAGACAATGGGTCAACTGATTCTTCTGCCAAATATATCGAAATAAATTTCCCGGTTGTTAAGGTTATTAAGCTGGTCAATAACTATGGTTTTGCAGGTGGGTATAACCGGGCATTGCGAAATATTAATTCCAAATATTATGTTTTACTCAATAGTGATGTTGAAGTAACTGAAAATTGGTTACAGCCAATTACTGAATTTATGGACGCTAATCCAAATGTTGGTGCAAGTATGCCCAAAATGCATGGCTACGGGGCTCGTGGAAATTTCGAATATGCTGGCGCTGCAGGAGGGTTTGTCGATAAATATGGTTATCCATTTTGCAGGGGGAGAATTTTTAACACCATTGAAAAGGATTCAGGACAGTACGAAGAAATATGCGATATTTTTTGGGCTTCCGGAGCTTGCATGTTTGTAAGGGCTGAAGCATTTTGGAAAGCCGGCGGCCTTGATGAGAAGTTTTTTGCACATATGGAAGAAATAGACCTTTGCTGGAGATTGAAATGGCATGGTTACGAAATAAAGTGTTTGCCGGAGGTTGTTGTTTATCACATTGGGGGAGGTTCATTGCCAAAAGAAAACCCGCGTAAGACATTCTTAAATTTTCGCAATAATTTATTCATGTTATATAAAAATTTACCTTCAAATTTATTATACAAAGTATTCATATTTAGGATATTCCTCGATTTAGTAGCCATTCTTCATTTCATTGTTAATTTCCGGTTGATACATTCTTTAGCAATTATTAGGGCACATGCAAACTTTTATCGAAATTTATCGTATTTAAGAACGTATAGAAAGTCTGTAGCTTTTTTAACACAAAGTGACAGACCTATTCCGACATTGGTTAATAAAAATGTTGCTTTCGAATATTTTATTAAAGGTAAAAAAACATATAAGGAAATAATTAATTAGCTTATTTTTATTGGGATACAGATTAGTCAAATTTTTTAATTCAGTGGGTTACTTTTTAACTTTTATACTATTAATAGTAAACATCGAACTTAGAATTAGTAGAAATGAAAAATCCTTTGGAGATGATTACTAACTTTGATTGGACGGATAAAACTATTCTTATAGCTGAAGATGATCATTTCAGTTATATATATCTCAAAGAAATTTTAAATGGGACTGGGATGAAAGTCCTTTATGCAGATAACGGGATACGTGCTTTTGCAGAATGTCTTAAAAATACTAATATTTCTGTTGTTTTAATGGACATAAAGATGCCAGTTGTTAATGGCTTGGAAAGTACCAGGCTTATTAAAAAATACAAACCTCAAATAAAAATAATTGCCCAAACAGCTTTTGCAATGCCCGATGATAAACAAAAATGCATCAATGCAGGTTGCGACGATTATATTACAAAACCAGTTATTCCTGAAGAATTATTCACAAAATTGATAAGGGCATTTTCCATGATCAATGAAACTAAAATTATTGAACAGGATAAAATTTATGATTAATTAATCGAAACAATTAATTATCGTTTCGAGTTTAACACCACGAGAGCCTTTTATTAAAACAAAGGCTTTTTTAATTTTTCCTTTTTCAAGCTGACTTTGAAGTTGTTTTGAATCTTCATAAAATCGATAATTTTCAATTCCGGCAATTTTAAAACCTTTCCCAATTAAATATACCTCCCCGAACTTTTTTTCTTTTATAAGTTGCACAATCTTATTGTGCTCTTTATCTGAGTCGTTTCCCAATTCAAGCATTTCACCAAGGATTAATATTTTTCTAAATCCTTGTGGGTTGGCAATAGCAAAGTTATTTATTGCAGCTTCCATGCTTGACGGATTTGCATTATAACAATCAAGCAATAGAACATTATCTTTTTTCTTAAGTAATTGCGAACGGTTATTTGAAGGTCTGTAATTGTATAATGCCGATTTAATATTGTTGATAGAAACATTGAAAAATAAGCCAATACACGAAGCAGCCAAAACATTTTCAAAATTATATCCGCCAACCAAACTTGTTTTAATTACTTCTTCTGTATTTTTTGTTTCATCGAAAATTGAAAATTCTAAAAATGGATCAGAAGAAATTATCTTTCCCTTGCAATAAACACTATTGCTTAAACCATATGGAATTGAGTTGAAATTACATTTTCCTATTTCGTTTCTCAACAGGCTGTTATCAGAATTATAAAAAACACAGCCTTTACTTTTTTCTATGTATTGGTATAATTCAGTCTTTGCTTTTATTACACCATCAAAAGAGCCAAAACCTTCAAGGTGGGCATGGCCTATATTTGTTATTATTCCGTAATTTGGTTCAGCAATTTGGCATAACAAACCTATTTCATAAATATGGTTGGCCCCCATTTCAACAATACCAATTTCAGTCGATTTATTCATTGAAAGCAAAGTAAGCGGAACACCAATATGATTGTTCAGGTTTCCTTTGGTAGAAATTACCCTATATTTCGATGACAATATTGCAGATAAAAGCTCTTTTGTTGTTGTTTTGCCATTTGTACCGGTTATTGCTATAATTGGGAGGCCGATATTTTTTCTATGAAAATTAGCAAGTTTTTGTAAAGTACCTAAAACATCCTCTACTACAATGCATTTTGGGCCTGATCCGTATTCAGGCTTATCTATAATTGAATAAGCAGCACCTTTATTAATTGCTTCAGCAGCGAATTTATTTCCATCGAAGTTTTCTCCCTTTAGAGCGAAAAAGATACTGTTTTCAATGATATTCCTGCTATCGGTACAAATAGCAGGATGTTTACAAAAAATCTGATAAATTTCTTCAATACTCATTTGCTGCAATAAAAAAACCTCATTATTGCTAATGAGGTTTTATAATAAAATAATATTTTTTAGAATCCTTTTGGACTACCTACACGAGTCATAGCACAGCGAAAACCCAGGTCGTCTTTTGAAGCATTTTCATCGAGGAACCTTCTAGTGCCAGGACTTAACCAGTATGCCCTGTCTCTCCAAGAGCCACCTTTATAAACCCTGACATTATCAGTAACCAGCGAAGACATATCCTGTTGCATGTTTGCATACATTCTCGTAGAACCACCTTTGGATTTATCGCCCTCAGTATTAGAATAATCAATAGCTGACATTGGATCGCCGTCATCGACATTTCTGTAATCTGATTTTGTATAATTCCGCCTTCCGGCAGCATGTTCGGGAGTTACAGGTACATTTTGGATACGGCCTAAACTGTCTTTGGGGGCAATATTGCCTTCATCATCGCGTTTTGGTTCTGTAAAAACATTGCCACGGAAAGGCCTGAACTCATCCACGTCTTCAGATGAAAGCGGTCTGTAAACATCCAATACCCATTCGCTGACGTTGCCGGCCATGCAATATAAACCATAATCATTAGGCCAATATGACTTCACGGGAGCTGTAATTTCAGCATTATCATTCAAATCACCTGCAGTACCCATATAGTCACCGCAGCCCTGACGTAATTTGCCCTCATCTGTCCACGAAATTTTGTATTGTCGTTTCTTAAAGTATGGCCATTCCAGGGATAAAGCCTACGTTCGTAAATTCTTTCATCAAAGCTGTTGCCTATAAGTGCAAAAGCAGCATACTCCCATTCTGCTTCAGTTGGGAGCCTGTATTTTGGCAATAAGATACCATCTTCTAACCTGACTTTTCTTTCGCCCTGGGATGAAGGATTAAGGCTGGGTAAATTTTTATTTACCAATCCTTCATATTGACCTGCCAAATATGCATCAGTATTAAAATTTTCTGCTCCGGACTGGTTTGGATCCATTTTTAATATTCCACGTTCAATTAAAAGACGTTCATTTACCCTGTCGGAACGCCAGGCACAATAATCGTTTGCCTGTATCCAGTTAACACCGACCAATGGATATTCATTATAGGCAGGATGCCTGAAATAATATTCGACATAAGGCTCATTATAAGCCAATTTGCTTCTCCAAACAAGCGTGTCGGGAACTGCTTTTTTATAAACTGCAGGATATTCGGCAAACACCCGGCTTATCCAATACAAATATTCCCTATAGTCAACATTTCTTAATTCAGTTTCATCCATGTAGAAAGATGAAACAGTAACCCGACGGGGCACATTGTTCCAATCGTATGTTAAATCTTGTTCTACCCGGCCCATTGTAAAAGAACCGCCTTCTATAAAAACCAACCCAGGGCCTGTTTCCTGGACATAATCGGTAACAACTTCAAACCCCCCGTTCTCAGTAGAGTTATATTCCCATCCGGTTGTGGAAGAAGCATCACCAGTCTTGGTAATATCATGCTTTCCGCATGATGCAAGTACAATTGCACCGGAAAACATCATTGCTATTAAATATTTTACTTTCATAATGATAAGTTGATATTTGTTATTCAAATATAAGCAATTTTTAGAATACGGCTACAAATCTATAAAATTTTAGTTTATTTCAACCTATTTATTCAAAGGTTTAGGACATTTTACCGGATTATATCTTTCACTTTTCGGATCAGTAGGTATAGTCATTACCAATGAAATTTCGTGTGCCCCGGTAACCGGGGTCACATTATTCAAGGACATCACAGAATAGTCGTAGCTATAACAAACCCTCAAATTATTAAATATGAACCCTACCGAAAAAACAATTGCGGAAAACTGAAAAGGAATGTTATTTCTAAACCACATCCCTCCAAAAATATTTCCTTTTTCTACAGCTGCACCATAATTTATCATTACAGATTGCCCTTGCATATTGACATTAAAAGAAGGTGTAAGAAAAAATCCATTCTCCTGAACTTTATCCGGATCGTAAATTTTTATCTTTCGGGAATAAAATAATGAATATTTTACTGGGCTTGTTACGAAATTATAGTTAAACCTAATAATACCGCTATTTAAATGGTAAATCGACAAACCAATCTGCGAGTAACGCGTCATACCCAGAAAACCTATTGCCACATCGGGCTGCGTTGTTTGCCTGGTGCCAATATTTTCAAAATCGCCTACATTTATTGTGTTGAATAAAAATGATGCCTGCAGCCCCGACTGGATTGTTAAACTGCTATTAATTTTAGTGCGGTAACTATAAATCAAGTCAACATCAGTGGAAGTAATTGTACCTCCGCCCTGATTGTCGCGAAAAATATTTAAGCCGATCCCGCTATTTATTGACTTTATATACTGATCATAACTTCCCTGGTAGGTAACAAATGCATTGCCTAACGAAGGCCACTGGTTCCGATATTGCAGAAAAATCCTGGGGTCGTTTGCTGAACCGGCAACAGCAGGATTTGAATTTAAAGAATTCAGAAAATACTGTGAAAAGAATATATCCTGAGCTTTCAATGTTATAAAAAAAGATAAGCTGCAAAACAAATAAGCGAAATATTTTCTCATTACTTATTTAGGTTTCCACTAATTTAAAAAAATCTATTACAATAATAACGTGAGTTTTACGTTTTTTTGCTGTTCAGGTTATAATATTTTCAATTAAATTAAATTGGCTTGAAAATATTTTATTGTTTTCTTTGTTTGCTAAAACCATAAAAACTCATGCGAATTTACATATTTTTTATTTTGATTTTGTTTTTTAATGTTTTTGCAAATTCTCAGGATTATTCAATTACTAAAGATATTAAATGGTTCTGAAAATATAAAACTTAAAAATAACTCAGAGAAATTGGGCTTTAAAGGCGCTTATTATTTCGACAAGTTAACATGGTTTCCATATTACCTTGAGCAATTTGAAGTGCCCTTTAGTTGTGACGTTGTAATTTCAAATCTTGTTTTTGAAAAATTAGATTCAGATAAATTTATCAATATTTATAATATCGATAAATTGCCCGATACAATTCTTATGATTAAAAATACCGGTATTTCAAGAGGGAAAGTATTGTTCAATTTAAAGATACTGCCTGTATTTCAAAATAAAAACTCAAAAAATATATTTCGGTTAAAATCGTTTGTAATTAATTTCCATCAAATCAATACAAATAAATCTGCCAAATCAGCTCAGGTAAGTTCAAACCATTCTTTGCTCCAATCCGGGAAATGGTTTAAAATAGCGGTAAAGAAGGACGGGATTTATAAATTGACCTATGCACAATTGAAAAAAATTGGTATTGGCAATCCGGGCAATGTCAGGGTTTATGGGAATGGCGGGGCGATGCTGCCCAAAATGACAAATATCTCCAGGCCTGACGATTTGACCGAGAATTCGATATATTATTCCAATGGTGGGAATGGTTCTTTTAGCAATAACGATTATATTTTGTTTTTTGGCCAGGGGCCAAATGTTTGGCAATATAATCCTGGTGACAAACACTTTTATCATACAAAAAATAAGTTCTCCGATTATAATTATTACTTCCTGACAGACAATTATGGAATTGGCAATCAGATTTCTACTTCTGTTGAACCTTTAAGCAGCGATACCAATATTACAACTTTTGTCGACTATGCTTTCCATGAGCAGGACATGATCAATCTTTTTAATTCAGGTTCGGAGTGGTTTGGAGATATCACCAGTAGTCAAACGCCAACAGTTTTAAATGACATCAGCTTCACAAATATTGTCAGCAGTTCCACGGTTTTTTTGTATTACAGTTTAATTAGCCGAACATCGGCAAATTCGGATTTTACAATTAATTATTTAGGGAACACTTATACAACTCCTGGATTTGGACCAATAGATTATACCAATGTCAATGAGGGTTTTTATGCAACAGCAGAAAGCGGAAGCTTTAATTTTTACCCAGTATCCGGCAATTTTAACTTAACATTGACTTATGAAAACACCGACGATGCCAATGGTATAGGCTATGTAGATTATATTGGGGTGAATATAAGACGGGCCTTGAAATATGAAGGCACACAATTGTTCTTTAGAAATATTGATTCAATAGGGAATGGGAATTCTGTTGATTTTTTAATTGACGGGGCAACCGAAGGCCTTCAGGTTTGGGATATTACAAATATAACTTCTCCCCTGGAAATGAAAAATTCTTTGGTAAACAATACACTGACTTTTACTGCCGCAAATGAGAATCTCAGGCAATTTGTTGTGTTTAATTCAAGTTCGGGATTACTAAACCCTTTGGACAATGGTGATGCTGTTCTGGTCGAGAACCAGGATATTCATGGGTCGGCAAATCCGGATATGATAATTGTTTGCCCGCCTGACCCCGGATTTATCAACCAGGCAAATATACTCGCGAACTTCAGAAAATCAAATGACGGGTTAAATGTATATATAACTACTACTGATCAGGTGTTTAATGAATTTTCTTCCGGCAGGAAAGATGTAACGGCCATTCGCGATATGGTCAAAATGTTTTACGATCGTTCCCAGAATTTAAAATATCTTTTATTGTTTGGCAAGGGCACATTCGACAACAAATCGGAAAATGTGAACAATGTAAACCTGATCCCCACGTATGAATCCCGGGAATCATTAGATCAGGACAATTCGTATGTAACAGACGATTTCTTTGGCTGGATGACTGATACGCTGTCAGATGAACAAAATCTATTAGATATAGGTATTGGAAGGTTTCCTGTTAAGGATTCTGTTGAAGCATCGGTTGTGGTAAATAAAGTTATTAATTATTCCAGCCCATCACAATTCGGAGAATGGCAGAACACCATGTGTTTTATTGGGGATTATGGTATCCATTCGCAAGGTGACGATACTACTTATAGTTCCGAAGCAGACGCCCTGGCAAATATGATCGATACAATGAAGCCAAATTTTGTTATCAAGAAAATATTTATCGATGCATATCCTCTTATAGAAACTGCCGTTGGCGATAGGTTTCCTGATGCCAATACAGCTATCAACAACCAGGTGAATAATGGTACGTTGGTTGTAAATTACACAGGACATGCGAACGAAGATATTTTGTCCAAAGCCCATATAGTTGATGAGTCTCAAATATTGAGCTGGAATAATTCAGGAAAGTTGGCAATTTTCGTCACAGCCTCCTGCGAATTTAGCAGGTTCGACGATGTCGGTATCGTTAGCCCCGGTTTGGAATTTCAGGTTAAAACTTCTGCTGGCGAAGAAGTTTTGCTTAACCCGAATGGCGGCGGGATAGCTTTGCTTTCTACTACAAGGCTTGTTTATGCATCAAACAATTTTTACTTGAACCGGGATTTTAATATTAGTTTTTTTTCTAAAGGCAGCGATGGCAATTACATCAAGCTTGGCGATGC
This sequence comes from uncultured Bacteroidota bacterium, assembly GCA_963726845.1. Lineage (GTDB taxonomy): Bacteria > Bacteroidota > Bacteroidia > Bacteroidales > DTGW01 > CAVSGB01. The sequence continues at coordinate 32,159 of CAVSGB010000129.1, forward strand.
AATTTTATTAGCTAAAAATCGATTAGTAAATTATCCGAACAGGTTAAATTTTACCCTTCTTGGCGATCCGTCTATGTTGCCGGCATTTCCAAAACATTATGGAATTGTAACGGATTCTATCAACGGGAAGCCGGTTAATGCTGTTAAAGATACACTTAGGGCGCTTAGTAAAGCAACAGTATCTGGTCACCTTGCAGACGAAAGCGGAAATATTGTGAAAACATTTAACGGCATAATATATCCTACTGTTTTTGATAAAGAGACTAAACAAACAACTTTAGGTAGTAATGGAAGCGACACCTATACTTTTTATACTAGGGACAATATTATTTTCAAAGGAGGGGCAAATGTTTCGAAAGGCAGGTTCAATTTTGAATTTCCTATTCCCAAGGATATTCAGTATAATATGGATTCAGGCAAAATTGTTTATTATGCCAGCGATTCTGTAACAGATTATGCCGGCTATACTTATAATTTTATAGTTGGCGGCTTATCAACGAACTTTCTTAATGATTATACCGGCCCTGAAATAAATTTATTTATGAACGATACCAATTTTATAAATGGGCACATGACTGGCCCAACCCGCAATTATTGGTAAAACTGTATGACCCAATCGGGATTAATGTCTCCGGGGCGGGTATCGGGCACGATTTAACAGCTATCCTGGACAGCGACTATACAAACCTATTTTCTCTTAACGATTATTATAAATCTAACCTTAACGATTATAAACATGGGTCAGCGTTGTACCCATTGAGCAATTTGACACCTGGAGGACATACCATTACTGTTGTTGCATGGGATATCGCGGATAATTCTTCCGAAAGTCAAATTAATTTTACTGTTGTCAATAATACTAATTTGGTGATAAGGAACGTTAGCAATTATCCAAACCCATTTTCGACCTATACAAATTTTGTATTAGAAAATAATTGGGCGGAAGAACCTTTAAATATAGAAATACGGATTTATTCCATGACGGGTCAATTGGTGTCCATTTTAAAAGCAAATGAAACTTTGACTGGTTTCAGGGAACCTATACAATGGAATGGCACCGATTCGCAAGGCAGGTTTGTAGGCCAGGGGATTTATTTGTACAAAGTGGTGGTTAGCGGCACAAATAATAATACCGCGGCAGGTTATGGAAAAATGGTTGTAGTTCGTTCAAAATGAAAAATAATTATATTTGTCGGATTTTTTTAAATATCTAAATAAAATGATGAAGTTGAAAATAGCTGTTGTTGCGATCTTTTCTTTAGTATTAATAAATAATGACTAGGCCGATACACCGCCTACAATAATTGGACAACTACCTCAGGCGACATCCAATGTAATTTATACGGCAGTGCCTTTTTTAACTATATCCCCTGATGCAAGGGGTGGATCTATGGGCGATCTGGGCGTGGCTACAAAGCCAGATGCCAATTCGATGCATTGGAACCCTGCAAAATATGCTTTCATGGACGATTCCTGGGGTTTTTCTTCTTCGTATTCGCCCTGGTTACAAAACCTTGCCCCGGATATAAGGTTGCTTTACCTTTCGTGGTACGACAAATTGGATAAATTCCAGACTATTGCCTTTGCTATACGCTACTTTTCGCTGGGGCAAATAATATTCACGGATATTTATAACGCTCCCGCAGGAAGCAAAACCCCAAATGAATTCTCACTTGACGGCGCTTATTCAAGGTTATTCTCTGAAACGTTTTCGATGGGGATTGCATTTCGTTTTATCCGTTCCGATCTGTCATCAGGTTCTTATACACCCGGAATAGAACCAACGAAAGCAGGTGTAACAGACGGCGGTTGATATTTCGGCATACTACAAAAAACCTTTACAGGTAAATAACCAGGCAGCAGAAATTGCTTTTGGCTTGAACATTTCTAATATAGGCAACAAAATATCTTATTCAGAATCTGAACAGCCTGAATTTATTCCTACCAATCTTCGTCTCGGCAGCGCTTATACTATGACCTTAGATCCGTATAATAAACTGGTACTTTCAACAAACCTGAATAAGTTGCTTGTTCCAACACCACCTATAATTGTTACCGACTCTAACGGGGTTCAAACAAGGATAAAAGGAATGAACCAAAATGTGTCTGTTATGCAGGGGATGATCCAGTCGCTTTACGATGCGCCCGGCGGGGCAAGTGAGAAATTGAAAGAAATAACGATTTCCGTTGGTTCTGAATATTGGTACCGCGATCAGTTTGCAATCCGTGGAGGTTATTTTAACGAAAGTGCAATGAAAGGTAACAGGAAATATTTCACAGTCGGTTTTGGTTTAAAAATGACACTTCTTACACTCGATTTCTCTTATCTGGTACCTACTGGCAGGCCGCAGCAACCCGCTGGCCAATACAATGCGGTTTTCTGCCAGTGTAAATATCGGGAAACCTAAAAAGCAGCAGTTGCCTAAGAATTAGAGACAAAAATAATGGATAAAAAAAAGTTAAATTCATCAGATTGATATCCTGAACTTTAGCCCTAAACAATTTTTCTTTCGCCTAACTAACATTAAATTTATTATTGAAAATATTTTAAATAATTAGCATATCAGCACATCAGCAAATTAGCACATTAGCATATTAGCACATCTGCAAATTAGTTATATAATGTTCCGGATCGGTTTTGGCTATGATGTTCACCAATTGCAGGAAGGCAGGCCTTTTTGGTTAGGCGGTATTGAAATTACCCACCATAAAGGTTCACTCGGACATTCCGATGGCGATGCTTTGGCTCCACGCAATATGCGATGCTCTTTTGGGCGCGGCAAACTTACGCGATATAGGTTTTCATTTTCCCGATACATCAGACGAATTTAAAGGAATTGATAGCAAAATACTTTTAAAAAAAGTAGTTTCTCTTTTAACTGAAAATGGATACTCCATTATCAATATCGATTCCACAATCTGTCTTCAATCGCCAAAAATTAAAGATTATATACAACAAATGCAAACAGTGCTTTCAGGAACGATGGATATTCCTGAAAACACTGTTTCTATAAAAGCTACAACTACCGAAAAGCTGGGATTCACCGGCCGCGAAGAAGGAATTGCAGTTTACGCGGTCGCGCTGATCCAAAAGTCTGCTATTTAGGTTTATTTTAACATTGTATTACTTTCGGTAATTCCAAGAAATGTTACCACAGCATTATAATTCGCCACATTGACATTTTGTTTTAGTGTGCTCAGTGGTGTGCCTTGTTCAATTATAATTTTAAAAAATTCTGTTCCTGCAGGCGCCTGGGTTGTATTAACGCCATTGTCGGTCCATTTTACCGAAAGATTAATCTGCCCGACATATACGTTAAAATCCATGTATTCTGTCGAACTATTATCAACATAAGTGTATGGCAACATATTGAAGTATTCATTGTTTGGGTCTTGCTCGTTAAGCATGTAAACCAAAACTGCACCATTATTAAAAATATCTGATGTAATCTCCGGAACAGTTAAAATTGCAGTATATCCGTCTGCATTGCCGGTCCAGGAGCTGGGAGGAACCGTGTATTGGACAGACGAAATGTTTGCTATTCCAGGTGCGCCCTCAATCCCAGGATCGCCTTTATGGGCCTTTACAATTCACCAATAAAACTGAAATTAAAAGGAGCATTGCAGAAATATAATTTCTGTACGAATAAAATTTTGTAGTAGTTTTCATAAATATGATTTTAAATTTTCAAAAATGAGAAACAACAATTGTACCAAAAACATGATCCATTAATTCTGGTTTAGAATGTGATTGAAATAAAAAGTTAATTTTTCTATTTATAGGTCAAATCGGCTGATAAATTATAGGTCAAATCGGCTGATAAACCTTTGAGGTTTATAAAACCTCAAAGGTTTTGCTGAAACTATCAACCATTGTAACCCATAACCATTTTTCTGAATACCAGTTTCTGAGCCTCTGGATCATTAGAGGGTTTTTTATTCAAAAAAATTATAATCAGGTCAAATTCTCTTTTTCAAAATCTCACTTAAATCGATTTTGTCAAGATGGATAGTATTATTTTTAACTGTAGTATTGGATACGATTTTAGCTATATGTTCTTCTTTTATGCCAAATTTGGCAAGTTTTGGCATTTGCAATTCATCAATTAATTTGTCAATAACATCCGCAAAAGCAATTAATAAATGCGGTCCCTGATTGTCGGTTTCTTTAATAAAAAGTTTGCCAACGTTATTATATTTTTCTATTAAACCATTGCTGCCATTTCCATCAAGTAGTTTGTTGATATTTTTCCGGTTTACGGCGCCAAGCAGTGTTCCGCAAATTATGCCATGCGGCACATCGAAGAACCCGGCGATTGAAGATGCAAAACCATGAACTGCCCCAAGTCCTGCATTGACAAGTACAATTCCCGAAAGCATAGCTGCATAAGACATGTCGCAACGCGCATCAATATTATTCCCTTGCTTAAATGATTTGAACAGTGAATTTGAAATATATTGAAGGCCCTGTAACGCAAGCGCATCAGTAATGGGCGATGCCTGCGTTGAAACATACGCTTCAAGAAGTTGGGTAAAAGCATCCAGAACCACTGGCAGCGGTAACTTCAGGAGGGCATTGCAAAGTAAGCTCCGGATCTGCAATTACAATTTCAGGGATGAAATTCTCATGCCGCAGCGATTTTTTAAAACCATTTTCCCCAACTTCACTTATTACAGCATTTTTTGTCGTTTCACTTCCGGTACCTGCTGTTGTCGGGACTGCTATTAACGGAACTTTCGATCCCGGATGAGGCTTGCTTGCCGGCAAACCTTCTAAAAATCCCTTTATTGAGCTATCGATTGCCAGCATTGCCGAAATTGCCTTTCCTGCATCTAATACGCTGCCGCCGCCAATAGCAAGTATAGCACTGAAGTTTTGATTACGGTGAAATTTACAGACCTCGTCAATAAAGGATACAGAAGGCTCTGCAATTACATGCACAATTTCTACGGTAATATTTTCACTGCCCAACTTGTTGATAAGCCATTCTCCTTTTTTCGAATTTATAAACGAAGATTTCCCGGTCACCAGCAAAATCTTATTTCCAAATTGTTTTATTTTTTTTGGAATAATTTCAAACTTGCCAATGCCGAAATGTATTTCGGGCAGCCGGCTAAATGTAAAAGTGTCTACCATTTTTCAATTTCTGTAGGGCAAATAATTTTGTGTTTTTTACCTATACGGGGCCTGGCCATCAAGTGTTCAACTGCTTTCTTCCAGGCAAGGTAGTGCGATGTCTCTTTATGGGCAGCAGAATCTTTTTCGCTTTGATACGCTTCGTATAAAAGAAATTTAGCGGGATATTCAGCATCCTGTAAAATGTCGAACCTTAAGTTGCCCGGCTCTTTTACCGATTCATTGTGATTTTTTATACATTCCTGTACAAAATCATCAATGAATTCAGGCTTAACTTCCACATGAACACAAGTAACAATCATGATATCTTTATTTACATTACAACTTCACTTTAATTACCACCTTTTTTATTTCAGATTGATTGTCCGAAGTTATGCAGGGTTTGTGGGCATCTGTCGGAAATAATATTAAGAAAATGCCCTGGGTTACTGTAACATAATCACCTGCCGTTTCAACAAATAAAACATCTTTTTCCTGGTTATATGCTTCTATTATTTTAGAATCTTTCAATGGTGAAAAATAAATCCGTTCTTTCCCTTTTTGCAAAAACTGAATATCTGCATAAACCTGGTGGGCTTCCCATTTACAATCATCATAATTTTTAGTTTTATAGCTGGTTATTGAAGCAAAAATATCCTTACCAGCTATTTCATGAATCCCATCTTCGAGTTTTGAAAAATCTGTTGACTTAATATAATGAAAAGCTTTTGCAAATTCAGGTGCAACATTAACATACAACTCAATATTCTCAAGGGTATCGGCAATCATTTGTTTATTTTTATTTGATTAATAAAATTAGGAATATTTTATTAAATTATTCTTCATCAGGCTAATTAAGTAGTAAAGTTTTTTTAAAGTGCATCCTAAAATCCATAAGTCACTGGGCGACTTTTTCAAGTTCAAGAATTTTAATGAAAGAAGTTGTTTATAGTCACCCCGTGACTTTCAACCAAAATATTTTCTATTCTAAATATAAGAATCTGTGAATGTTTCCCTTATTTTGATGCAATTAAATTATATTTTGTAAATTTCAAAATATATATAAAATAGTTTTCCCATTATGCAATCAAAAGTACTATTCAATTGTCTGCCGACTGACAATATTATGAACCCGTCTGCGGCTTTCCCGATTTTAAAAAGCTTCCTGGCACATAACCATATCGAAAGCGAAATTATATACTGGAATTTGCTTCTTTGCAAAGAATTTGAAGTTGAAAATCCTGATACCGGGCCAGGTTCGGAAGCTGTAACTTCACTTCTGCCGTATTATTATCTTATCGCACGGGAATACGCCGATCGAAAAGCAATTGACAGGATTATTACTTTTTATAAAAAACTAAACATCCCCAATTCATTTATCGATGGCTATGACGAAGGCAAACTGGCAAAAATTTCTGACGGTATATTGGAAAAAATGACCGCGGAAATTGAAAAAACAGATTTTATGAATGTTTTTCTTTGGGGTTTGTCGGGCAAGTGCCATCAATGGATTCCGGGTTATATCCTTTCGAAAATAATCAAACAGAAAAATAAAGAAGCAAAAATTGTGATCGGGGGGTTCCCGAACAAAGATGGCGCCATGGAAGTGCTGAACACCTGCAAAGACATCGATTTTGCTATTTATGGAGAAGGGGAATATCCCCTGCTGGAACTGTATAATGTTTTACAGACCGGTTCAGGCAGCTTGTCAAAAATTCCGCGCCTGATATACCGTGAAAACAATGAAATAAAAGTTTCTAAAACCGGCCAAAGCGAGTTTTTAGATTTCCAGAATTACATTTATCCGGACAATAATGATTTTATAAAAATAGCCTCCGCCGAATACGATAATGAATATTTGCGGTTGCCAATAAATTCAATTCGTTCGTGCCGATGGAATGCATGCAATTTCTGTAATTATGGGGCCGGATATAAATACCGAGAGCGGGAACCGGAGGATATTGTTCGGGAAATCGAGTTCCTGGCCGAAAAGTACAAGTTAACGGGTTTCAATTTTGTCGATAACGATATCATCGGCAGGGATATTAAGCGGTTTGACAGGTTGCTGGACCTGCTTATTGCTTCGGCAGTTAAAAACGACTGGAAATATTCTTTCTGGGCACAGATTATTTTGCGCGAAGAATTGAATGCTTCGTCTTTTGAGAAAATGGCCATGGCCGGGTTCAAATATTTGTTCGCCGGCTACGAAGGTGTTTCGGATAGTTTGCTGGCAAAAATGAATAAGATAAACCGCTTTGCAAATAATATACTTTATCTTAAGTTCTGCACGAAATATGGAATTCCCGGGAGTGTTAACATAATAAAAGGTATCCCCGACGAAGCACCCGGTGATGTGGATGAAAGTTGCAAAAACCTTCATTTCCTCAGGTTTTTCTATCATGGAAATATTTGTTCATTTTCGCATGTTATCGGAGGATTTGGATTGTGCAAGGCAGCACATTACAACAAAATGGTGACTCAGGAAGAGCGGGAAAAATTTGAGCCTGAATCTTTTTGTTATTACCTGCCTGAAAATATGGTGCAAACGCCATTTAATATTTTTGATTTTCAAAGGTCAGAGATGATCAATTTAAATAAATGGGAAAATTTTTCGCAAATGGAAGCATATTATAAGGAGCACAAATATAAATACCGGATTTTAAAACATGTGGATACTTTGGTTTATAAGGAATTCCTCGATGAAGAAGAGAAAAATTCATTTGTATTTAACGGGCCGGAATATTTTGAAATTATGAACCTTGCAAACGATAAGGTAATTTCGTTTGAAGAACTCAGCCTCGAACTGAAAGGAAAATTCCGGGAAATATCTGATGAAAAAATTAAGAATATTATTTCGGAATTAAAGGAGAAGTATATAATGTATGCCAGCGAAGATTACGCGACCATTATAACAGTTATTGATGTGTCGCAGGTGAATTGAGTTGCCTGTAATTTAAAATTATTGTTATTTTTTGTTGCCTGTTTGGTGAAGTGATTAATATTTTATTTGTCTTATTCCTCTTTCATCAATCACAGTAAGTTTATTTTCGAAATTTAATTCTTCGTTTTCAATTATATTGTGAATTAATAGGGATTAAATGGAAATTATGGAGGTCAATGAATGAAAAATTATTAAAATCACCCCTAAATCCCCTTTAGGGGTTTGGGGCATAGAAGTGAAAACAAATTAATGTATTTAATTTATTTTTTTTCCCAGTTTTTCCTTTTAGTACAATCTATCCTCACTAATAGCTATCTCCATGACTTCTTTATCAGAAATACCCGTATAATTATTTCTAATCCATAATACATCAATGCCAACTGATTTTAGGTATTTTACACTTGTCAGTGGTATATTTTCATAAGAATATATTAATTAAAACATTTAATTATCTTATAGTTGATTCTTATGAACCCCGAAGGGCTCAGCGAAGCTAAACAACCATTTTATATTAATTTCCTTGTTGTGAACGCAAGTGCATGGATGTTTCATTGGCAAGAAGTTTCATTATGCTGACTTAGGAAGTTCGTACATTAATCCATCTTGCAAACATTCCCGAACATAAGCAAAAACAGCAAATAAATCCTTATTGGTCAAAGAAGGATAATTCTCTAAAACCTGCTGTTCTGACCAACCCTGTGCAAATAAATCAACCAAATGTTCAATTGATAATCTTGTACCTTTTATTGTTGGTTTACCTAGCAATATATTTTTGTCAGAAATTATATGTTCTTTCCAGTTTATCATAAAGCAAAAATAATAAATTTAACGACCAAAAAATCTCTGTGTTAAAGTTTTCTATTAATCCCAAATAATTTCTTAGTTCCAGACATTTTTTCATTACACCGCACTGTTGCTAAACTCAAATTCATTTTATACAGATCAGTATTTTCGATAATAGAACAACAGTCCAAAACAAATAATAACAATACCTAAACCGACAGGCCAGGCATACCATTTGGGAGTTTTGGTTTTAATAACCGGGCTGGTTTTACCGGTTTGTATAAAGCCTGCCCAATAATAAGGATGCGACATTCGCTGATCTGAACTTTGGATATATTCTATTTTTGCATTTTGCAGTGACCTGTCAATATTTTGTTTTTTGTCCAGGTTTTTATAAAACAGTTGCATTAAATCCGAGCTGCTCCTGTCGGCAATACTCCACAGGGTAATGACCATACTCGGGCAGCCTGCATAAATAAACCCGCGCGCCAAACTAATTATACCTTCACCTTTCATTAACTTCCCGTAACCTGTATTGCAGGCGCTTAAAACAACGAGCGGCGTTTTTAGATCGAGGTTATATACTTCGAAAGTATTCAAAAAGCCATCATCGGTGGTGTCTTTGGTAGTGGAGAAAACCAGCTTTGAATACATCGGGAATTCGTTGTCGACTATGGTGTGCATGGCAAGGTGCAGCACTTTGTTTTCGGCCGCATGTCTTTTAAACATGGTTTCGGTAGCCTTTTTCCCGGTAATGGCTTTCCCTCCAAAAGTACCGGTAATATTTTCGGCTTCCTCCTGCGAACCGCGAAGCGGGCTAAGCATAATGGTTGCCGGTTTGTTTGACAAATTCCCGGGCCTGTTGTAAAGAAAATTTTTATACTCCGGGGCAAAGGCAAGCACTCCATCCACAGCTGCCGGGTTCATCTGCTGCTGCATGGAATATAGTTCGGCAGAATAGGCATACCCAATTGTATATTTGTAAAGCAGGTACGGCAACAAGCCGTAGTCGGGTTGTTTCGGAAGGCTGTCCGAAGATACCAGCGCATCGAATGGCAGAAGGCTGAGCGGGCCATCGGGTACAATAGTAATTTCCTTTCCAAGGATATAGGGTTCTGCAGGTTTTATTAAAATTTTGTACAACCAGGAAGCTTCGTGCACGTATTCGTCAATGCCCTGGCGAGTGAGCGCGTGGTCGTTCATATACGAAAGTTTTTTCCTGAAATGCAGCACACTGTCTTCAATTCCTATCGAAGGGCGGTTTACAAGATGGATTTTACCAGCGGAAACTATAAAAGTAAATAGACTGTCGCTTGTTAAAGAAAATTCAACTAGTGTTTTTTCATTTCCAACCTGTTTGAAAAGTGCCGGAATATCCACAGTCCTGGTTTTATATTTCAGCCAGTAATATTCAGGGTATTCGTTTTCAAACTTCGAAATGAGTTTTTCCAGTTCATTGGTTAGCACGAGCAATTTATCGGTTCCGGACGCCTGCTCTTTTTCTGAAAACCTGCCTTCCCGTTCCCGGCTTTGTATAAATGAAATCGCTTCTTTCAGGTTTTTTTCTTTTGCCAGCAGGCTGTCGGGGATTTTCCCTGCCCTTTTATCCCTGGTATCGTTCATGTTGCAGGAAATAACATGGGCTTTTTTGGAATCGGCATAAGCAAAAGCTTTTAACAGGTATTCATTTTCATGGGTTGCATGGTACAACAAATTGGCTGTTTTAATGGTATTATCGAAAATCGAATCGTAAGTTTCACCCAGGAACAGGTTGTCGTTTTCTGATAATGATAGTTTACGGTGCTTGTCGGTAAGCTCAATAAGGAATTCGTAAGTTGAGAGACAGTTTTTTAAATTTTCGATAATATCCTTTTTCTCGTTCGATAACTTAGCCAGCATATATAGCGACCAGGCTTTCCCTTCTGTTGCTTTTAATAAATCATCATTTGAATAGGCTTGTAATTTGGACGATGGCGCTGCCAGTAAAAATTCCTGGGAACAATCCTGTATTACTTTTTCATAAATCTCCAGTGCTTTTTTATAATTCCCGGTTTCAATCAATAATGATCCTTTATTATTTAAGAATTTATGAAGAAAATTATCTGAATACTTTAATTTATTAGTAGCTAGTTTTAAACCATCTTCAATGAGTATTTCAGTTTCATTAAAATCATTTTTTAATTCATGTGCTTTTGCAAGATTTAAAATTGTCTCTTCTTTAAACCAATTTATTAAATATTCAGGCATATCCAAATTATCTGGAATAGTTGATTCAAGAATTTGCAATTCATTATTAAGTACATCTATGCTATTTTCATATTGTTTTAGATTTAAATAACATTTAGCTAAGTAAATTGATGATAGATGAAACTTTAAATTTCTACTTTTATTCGTCAGACAGATACATTGCTTAAAGTGTGGAATGGCTTCGCTGATATTCTGATCCTGTTGAACTATTAATGAACCTTTTTGAAAGAGTAAATTACTTAAATCAAAATCAAACCTTTTCTTATACAGGTTTACCAAATCAGAAGCTTTTTCGCAACATAAACTGGCATTTTCAAATTGTCCTAAGTTGGCATAATCTTCAGACTTTTTAATATAAAATTCATACAAGTTGTCCGGATATTTATCAGGATGCCTTTGTAAAATCGCTAAACTTAAATTTTGATATTGAAAAGCTTTTTCATAATTATTTTCCGAAAGATAGAAACCATAAAAATCATAATTTAAGTTTAGCGATTTTACAAAGGCATCCTGATAAATATCCGGACAACTTGTATGAATTTTATATTAAAAAGTCTGAAGATTATGCCAACTTAGGACAATTTGAAAATGCCAGTTTATGTTGCGAAAAAGCTTCTGATTTGGTAAACCTGTATAAGAAAAGGTTTGATTTTGATTTAAGTAATTTACTCTTTCAAAAAGGTTCATTAATAGTTCAACAGGATCAGAATATCAGCGAAGCCATTCCACACTTTAAGCAATGTATCTGTCTGACGAATAAAAGTAGAAATTTAAAGTTTCATCTATCATCAATTTACTTAGCTAAATGTTATTTAAATCTAAAACAATATGAAAATAGCATAGATGTACTTAATAATGAATTGCAAATTCTTGAATCAACTATTCCAGATAATTTGGATATGCCTGAATATTTAATAAATTGGTTTAAAGAAGAGACAATTTTAAATCTTGCAAAAGCACATGAATTAAAAAATGATTTTAATGAAACTGAAATACTCATTGAAGATGGTTTAAAACTAGCTACTAATAAATTAAAGTATTCAGATAATTTTCTTCATAAATTCTTAAATAATAAAGGATCATTATTGATTGAAACCGGGAATTATAAAAAAGCACTGGAGATTTATGAAAAAGTAATACAGGATTGTTCCCAGGAATTTTTACTGGCAGCGCCATCGTCCAAATTACAAGCCTATTCAAATGATGATTTATTAAAAGCAACAGAAGGGAAAGCCTGGTCGCTATATATGCTGGCTAAGTTATCGAACGAGAAAAAGGATATTATCGAAAATTTAAAAAACTGTCTCTCAACTTACGAATTCCTTATTGAGCTTACCGACAAGCACCGTAAACTATCATTATCAGAAAACGACAACCTGTTCCTGGGTGAAACTTACGATTCGATTTTCGATAATACCATTAAAACAGCCAATTTGTTGTACCATGCAACCCATGAAAATGAATACCTGTTAAAAGCTTTTGCTTATGCCGATTCCAAAAAAGCCCATGTTATTTCCTGCAACATGAACGATACCAGGGATAAAAGGGCAGGGAAAATCCCCGACAGCCTGCTGGCAAAAGAAAAAAACCTGAAAGAAGCGATTTCATTTATACAAAGCCGGGAACGGGAAGGCAGGTTTTCAGAAAAAGAGCAGGCGTCCGGAACCGATAAATTGCTCGTGCTAACCAATGAACTGGAAAAACTCATTTCGAAGTTTGAAAACGAATACCCTGAATATTACTGGCTGAAATATAAAACCAGGACTGTGGATATTCCGGCACTTTTCAAACAGGTTGGAAATGAAAAAACACTAGTTGAATTTTCTTTAACAAGCGACAGTCTATTTACTTTTATAGTTTCCGCTGGTAAAATCCATCTTGTAAACCGCCCTTCGATAGGAATTGAAGACAGTGTGCTGCATTTCAGGAAAAAACTTTCGTATATGAACGACCACGCGCTCACTCGCCAGGGCATTGACGAATACGTGCACGAAGCTTCCTGGTTGTACAAAATTTTAATAAAACCTGCAGAACCCTATATCCTTGGAAAGGAAATTACTATTGTACCCGATGGCCCGCTCAGCCTTCTGCCATTCGATGCGCTGGTATCTTCGGACAGCCTTCCGAAACAACCCGACTACGGCTTGTTGCCGTACCTGCTTTACAAATATACAATTGGGTATGCCTATTCTGCCGAACTATATTCCATGCAGCAGCAGATGAACCCGGCAGTCTGTGGATGGAGTGCTTGCCTTTGCCCCGGAGTATAAAAATTTTCTTTACAACAGGCCCGGGAATTTGTCAAACAAACCGGCAACCATTATGCTTAGCCCGCTTCGCGGTTCGCAGGAGGAAGCCGAAAATATTACCGGTACTTTTGGAGGGAAAGCCATTACCGGGAAAAAGGCTACCGAAACCATGTTTAAAAGACATGCGGCCGAAAACAAAGTGCTGCACCTTGCCATGCACACCATAGTCGACAACGAATTCCCGATGTATTCAAAGCTGGTTTTCTCCACTACCAAAGACACCACCGATGATGGCTTTTTGAATACTTTCGAAGTATATAACCTCGATCTAAAAACGCCGCTCGTTGTTTTAAGCGCCTGCAATACAGGTTACGGGAAGTTAATGAAAGGTGAAGGTATAATTAGTTTGGCGCGCGGGTTTATTTATGCAGGCTGCCCGAGTATGGTCATTACCCTGTGGAGTATTGCCGACAGGAGCAGCTCGGATTTAATGCAACTGTTTTATAAAAACCTGGACAAAAAACAAAATATTGACAGGTCACTGCAAAATGCAAAAATAGAATATATCCAAAGTTCAGATCAGCGAATGTCGCATCCTTATTATTGGGCAGGCTTTATACAGACCGGTAAGACCAGCCCGGTTATTAAAACCAAAACTCCCAAATGGTATGCCTGGCCTGTCGGTTTAGGTATTGTTATTATTTGTTTTGGACTGTTGTTCTATTATCGAAAATACTGATCTGTATAAAATGAATTTGAGTTTAGCAACAGTGCGGTGTAATGAAAAAATGTCTGGAACTAAGAAATTATTTGGGATTAATAGAAAACTTTAACACAGAGATTTTTTGGTCGTTAAATTTATTATTTTTGCTTTATGATAAACTGGAAAGAACATATAATTTCTGACAAAAATATATTGCTAGGTAAACCAACAATAAAAGGTACAAGATTATCAATTGAACATTTGGTTGATTTATTTGCACAGGGTTGGTCAGAACAGCAGGTTTTAGAGAATTATCCTTCTTTGACCAATAAGGATTTATTTGCTGTTTTTGCTTATGTTCGGGAATGTTTGCAAGATGGATTAATGTACGAACTTCCTAAAGTCAGCATAATGAAACTTCTTGCCAATGAAACATCCATGCACTTGCGTTCACAACAAGGAAATTAATATAAAATGGTTGTTTAGCTTCGCTGAGCCCTTCGGGGTTCATAAGAATCAACTATAAGATAATTAAATGTTTTAATTAATATATTCTTATGAAAATATACCACTGACAAGTGTAAAATACCTAAAATCAGTTGGCATTGATGTATTATGGATTAGAAATAATTATACGGGTATTTCTGATAAAGAAGTCATGGAGATAGCTATTAGTGAGGATAGATTGTACTAAAAGGAAAAACTGGGAAAAAAAATAAATTAAATACATTAATTTGTTTTCACTTTCTATGCCCCAAACCCCTAAAGGGGATTTAGGGGTGATTTTAATAATTTTTCATTCATTGACCTCCATAATTTCCATTTAATCCCTATTAATTCACAATATAATTGAAAACGAAGAATTAAATTTCGAAAATAAACTTACTGTGATTGATGAAAGAGGAATAAGACAAATAAAATATTAATCACTTCACCAAACAGGCAACAAAAAATAACAATAATTTTAAATTACAGGCAATTATTTACCTGCGACACATCAATAACTGTTATAATGGTCGCGTAATCTTCGCTGGCATACATTATATACTTCTCCTTTTAATTCCGAAATAATATTCTTAATTTTTTCATCAGATATTTCCCGGAATTTTCCTTTCAGTTCGAGGCTGAGTTCTTCAAACGAAATTACCTTATCGTTTGCAAGGTTCATAATTTCAAAATATTCCGGCCCGTTAAATACAAATGAATTTTTCTCTTCTTCATCGAGGAATTCCTTATAAACCAAAGTATCCACATGTTTTAAAATCCGGTATTTATATTTGTGCTCCTTATAATATGCTTCCATTTGCGAAAAATTTTCCCATTTATTTAAATTGATCATCTCTGACCTTTGAAAATCAAAAATATTAAATGGCGTTTGCACCATATTTTCAGGCAGGTAATAACAAAAAGATTCAGGCTCAAATTTTTCCCGCTCTTCCTGAGTCACCATTTTGTTGTAATGTGCTGCCTTGCACAATCCAAATCCTCCGATAACATGCGAAAATGAACAAATATTTCCATGATAGAAAAACCTGAGGAAATGAAGGTTTTTGCAACTTTCATCCACATCACCGGGTGCTTCGTCGGGGATACCTTTTATTATGTTAACACTCCCGGGAATTCCATATTTCGTGCAGAACTTAAGATAAAGTATATTATTTGCAAAGCGGTTTATCTTATTCATTTTTGCCAGCAAACTATCCGAAACACCTTCGTAGCCGGCGAACAAATATTTGAACCCGGCCATGGCCATTTTCTCAAAAGACGAAGCATTCAATTCTTCGCGCAAAATAATCTGTGCCCAGAAAGAATATTTCCAGTCGTTTTTAACTGCCGAAGCAATAAGCAGGTAGGCAACCTGTCAAACCGCTTAATATCCCTGCCGATGATATCGTTATCGACAAAATTGAAACCCGTTAACTTGTACTTTTCGGCCAGGAACTCGATTTCCCGAACAATATCCTCCGGTTCCCGCTCTCGGTATTTATATCCGGCCCCATAATTACAGAAATTGCATGCATTCCATCGGCACGAACGAATTGAATTTATTGGCAACCGCAAATATTCATTATCGTATTCGGCAGAGGCTATTTTTATAAAATCATTATTGTCCGGATAAATGTAATTCTGGAAATCTAAAAAC
>CAVSGB010000130.1:0-14914 GCA_963726845.1 uncultured Bacteroidota bacterium
TCAACATTTACAGCCAATCTTGAAGCTGCACGGCTCTGGGGCAAAATATCCAGCTCATCAACCAGGGAAATGAAAGCACGCCCAACATGATTAATACAATAAGAATAAAAATATTTGTTGAATAAAGTGGTTTTGTTTTCTCAAATTTAATTTCATCTTTAATGCCTTTTCTTGCAATAAGAAGCCCAAGAACTTTAAAATATAATAAAGACAAAATTGCACCTCCGGTAGCTATAGCCACCAGTACAAGGGCAAAAACAAGTTTGTTATAGTGCAGCGATGAGCCCAATGTTTCAATACTAAACCATTTACCGATAAATGCCCCGAAAGGTGGTAACAATAATGACATAAACCCTATTGCAACAACAAGTGCGGTAAACGGGCCAGTCTCACCCAGTTTTTCCATATCCGATGATTCCTTCAGATGGAACACACGTTCCAAAATCCCGGCATTGAGGAACAGCATACATTTCGAAATTCCATGAAACATTATTAAGATTAATGAAGCAACCACGGCGATTGGAGAACCAATAGCTGCCATCAAAATCATCAATCCAAGCAATGAAATAGTCGAATGTGCCAATATTCGCTTGAAATTATCCTGTGATAGCGCACCAATTGCTGCCACTAAGAAAACAAATGCAGTCAAGCAAATTATTACTGTTGCTACCGGGGTGCCATGAATAGCTGGTGAAATACGCAGAATAAGGAATGGTGCAATTTTCACCATAGTCGATGAATGAAGAAGGGCACTAACTGGAGTTGGAGCTACCATAGCTCCCAAAAGCCATTTACTGAAAGGCATTTGTGCACCCTTAATTAGAGCTGCAACAGCAAGTAAAGCAAAAGGCAGCATGACGCCTATTCCGGCAGCGCTGGTAATAATTTTCTGAAAAGAAACAGTTCCATAACCTGTTGTAAATATCGAAACCAGCATTGCTGCTATAATTGCCAATCCTCCAATTTGGTTCATCCAGAGAGCAGTGAGGGCATTTTTTATTGAAATTTGGTTTTTCCTGAAACTGATTAATATAAAAGAAGCAAGCGTTGTCAATTCAAAAAGAAGGAAAAAATATTCCATGTTATCAGCAGCAACAATCATGTTCATCACACCGATAAACCATAAAATGGTTGCCATAAAAAATCTTTTACGGTAGCCTGTGCAGTCTTCTTCATCGATATATTGCAGAGAGAAAGCAGCAATAACACCGCTGATAACATTAATCAGAAGAAACATGAACAAGCTTAACTTATCCACATAAAATTGTGCAATATCTGCTGACGGCATTTTGGTCAAAAGGTAAAGAAGCGTCCCCAATTGCAAGACTGTCATTATTCCAACAATGATGCTCTTTCGTTTCACGGCTACAAAGCCAAAATAAAGCAATAGCAATATGTCAGCAGCTACAACAATTTGATCAACGAGATGAGGAACAGTAATTGAAATTGCCCCGCTTAGTGCAAAATAAAGATATACTGAGATGGCGGAAAGGATTGCGACACCGCCAATTGTAATGATCCGTCCCATCTGTTTTGGTGCAACCAGAACTAATGCGCTCATTATAAAAGGAACGATAAAAAGACTTAAAATCAGAGTATGCATTTCAAGAAGGTTTATTTTTTAAGGCGACAAATTTATACAAAAGATTAAAACATTAAATACAAACTTGCATGAAACGACCTTATTTAGAATGATTTTGCGAAAGCTATTTACGTTATCAAAATAACAATAATGTATAAATATGCAATATTCAAATGTTTATGAAAGCAGTTCTTTAAAATAATAGAATATTCATGTTGTGAAACATGTATAATATAAACATCAGGGTTAACGCAAGAAAATAAAAATTAGGGAAAATGGGATCTTTATTAAAAAGCGGGTGATAAAATGTTAATTAAATAATTGGTTTGTAATTATTTATATAGTTAATCATATTCCATATTTGCTGGAAAAACAGAAAGGGGCTCAAAAAATACTTTTTATAGGCCTAATTTTAACGATAATTTATTGGAGTCAAAAAATCATTATTTTTTGCTGCAAATAATATTTTCCCCGTTAGTCAACAGAAAGCTGCTGTTTGTCAAAATAATATAAAATTTTCAACAGATTCACATTATTGCATTTACATTTTTACAGCAAAGCAAAAAGGCCAAAACATTTATCATAATACAAATACAAACTTTTCCCGGCCATTTAAAAGCCCAACCCACATTTTAAAGTGCTACTTTAAAAGTATTTATTTTTCTTATAATCATGGGTTACTAGTTTTTGCAATAGTTACAAAATAATTTTCTAACGGCCTGGCACAATGTATTAGTCTTAAGCAATTAATAATTTACATTTGAAGTGCAAACGATTGTAATATGATAAACAATTTTTATTTGGACTTTATACTGATTGAACAATATTTAAAAAATAATAAAAAGCGGCAGCCGAAAAGCCAGAGTAGGCAAAAACTACCTAATCGATAAAATTATGAAAACAATAATTTTAAGTAAAACAAATTTAAAAATTCAAAAATTAATTTTTTTATTTGTCTTTTCAATTTTGACGGTCAATGCTTTTAGTCAACCCACAACAATTACTTCTGCTTCTTATCCACAAGAAACCATAATAACAAATTCAAGTAGCGGTGTTTCTATATGAATACGACTAACTGCTTCAAACACTGGTGGAAACCCTTATACATGGGAAATCTTTAATCATGGAACATTAAATGGCTTCTGTATTTATGACAGGACTGCAGGAGCATATCGAATGTATATAGACAAAACTGGGTACGTAGGTATAGGGTCAACTACGCCAAACTCAAATTATCTACTCGATGTTATTGGCAATATACATTCTGCCGGCACTTCTACTTTAGGTGGTGCCGTTAGCATTGGGACAACCGCAGCGCCAGCTTCGTTAAATTTATACGGGGTTTTTAGTGGGCAATTAGCTACCAATAGCGATTTAACTATATCTAACTGGGCATTGCTTGGCAACCCAACAGTAACATTATGTGCACATAATGATTTAAATTCAGCATCAGTGCCTATGGCTTTTTCTGCAAGCCAGTATTATTTTCACTATGGCCCGGTTGGCATAAATACACCTACAACTGTTGTGGGTGGCACTACATACCAATTGGCTGTTGGCGGTTCGATAGTTGCCACTGAAGTTGATGTACTTACTGTCCCGGCTGGCGATTACGTGTTCGAGCCCGGTTATAAGCTTAAAAGCCTTTCCGAAACAGAAAGCTACGTGAAAGAGAACAAACACCTTCCCGATGTCCCTTCTGCCTCGGAATTTAAAGAAAAAGGCTGCCATGTTGGCCAAATGCAGGATATATTGCTCCGCAAGGTCGAAGAACTTACCCTGCTTATGATAGAACAAAACAAACGCGTGGAAGCCCTCGAAAAAGAAAACGGCACCCTGAAAGCCAAAGTAGAAGAAATTTCGAATAAATAAGTTATTTTAGGTACTTGAAAATTAAAAAAAATGAAAAAAATAATAATATTTTGTTTGGCGATAATAAATGCTTTAGACGGTTACAGCCAAATAATGCAAGATTCGCCAGGTCATGTTAATCCTTACAATAGGGAAGAAGCTTATAAAAAAGCCGATTATGTTTTCGAAGGTGTTATTATCCAGAGGTCTTTTTATATGCGTGGTAAAGATGCCATTGAATCTGATATTGTTAAGGTTCAAAAAGTTTTCAGGGGCAATTTGGTTCCGGGCACAGTTGAAATTGTAAATTATGCAGATAATGCTTCTTTTAATTCACCCAAATTAGAAAGGACATTTGCCGATGCTGCCAAGTTTAGAAAATATAAAGTTGACACTTTTGCCTTTTTCTTTTGCAAGGCTGACACTGCATTGCCTTACGACCCACAATACAACATCGATGTTGTTGACAACAAGGTACTCTTGTCAGATTATCATAACTATTCTTCTAAAAAACCCTATTTTAACAGGGTTGAACGATGGGCAAATTATGGGGGCTACCATGGCTTCGCGATTTATGGTAAAACAAAAGCGGATGTTTATAAACAATTGAAGAAATACACAAATTTAAAAATACCCGATGTTGCCGAACCTGAACCGATAGACTCAACAATCCCAAAACATATAGCATCCGGCGACCACTTTACCAAACATGAAAGCGATTCGATCTCGCGTGTACGTTATCCGGAAGCATTTGACTCAACCGGGAAGTTCATTGGATATAATTATTACTATCATATAAATAAAGCTAGAAAAGATTCAACAAAAAATGCTAAAATCGATTCAATCAGGCTTGCACGCTATCCGAAAGCATTTGACTCTACAGGCAAATTCATTGGTATGGGATATTATCGTGGGTTAAAAAAAGCCAAATTAGATTCGATAAATGGCACAGACGGTGCCATCAAAAAAAAAAGGACAATAATATTGAACCTTAAAAACGAAAAATTAGAAATAACCAAACAGAATGAGGCAACAGATACAAATATTGGTAAATTAAATGTTACCGATAAAACAACTTTAAAAGCTGCTGTAGCTGCTAATGTGAAGTCGGCACAGGAAACTGATTATGCAGATATTACTGATATTCTTTATAATGCTGTTGATTACACTCCTGGAACCCTTCCCGATGTAGCCTATAATGGCAGTGCCGTTACATTGGACTTCACCCTCGATTATGGACTTTATGATGAAGGCGTAACCAATGAAGTTGTGAGTTGGATATCAGATTACCCTAGTATTGCAACTATTGGAACTGTTAATACCGATATTGTAAATGAAACAAGCGATGCAGCAATAAAAATTATTGGCACGGGCACTACTGATATTACTGCAAAAATATCATTTGATTATACTGTTTCTTGGACAGATGCTTATGGGCAGCACATCAAGAGACTTTTCCAGATGATATAAGTGCAACTTGCACAATTGTAGTACCAAAATTATCAATTGGATATAACGGAACAGATTATACAAATGGCCAAAATATTACACTCGAAGATAACAACAACATAACTCTTTCAGCTTCTTTAATACCCATTGTTGATTACACAAATATTAACTGGAGTTCAGACAATCCAAATTATGTTTCGTTCGATGAAACAAATGCCTCATCACCATCTCCAAAACCAACTATTGGAGATCCCGGGACTGCAAATATAACTGTTACCATAACATTAGAAGATGGCAGCACGATATCAACTACCTGTAAAATTATCGTGCCAATCCCCACACCATCAATTAATGGCATAACAATTAACAACACAGATTTTGTTGCCGGGCGTGCATATATCATTACCATATCAGGTTCAGGTTTTGGCAGTTCCCGGACAGCTTCAGGAATTATACCAGGCCATGTATCTTTTACTAACAGCGATTGGGGTGGTGGAGTTGTTCCCATAAAAGATAACAATGATGGTACTAGCACGACATTGATTGATGATAATGATGATTGTGATTACGATTCATGGGGCGATAAAGAGATACAAATATACCTGCCATCTGAAATCAAACATAATAATTTTAGTAAATATTATGGTTCTTCAATAGCTATAGGAACCGGGTTTGTAACAATAACAAACGCCTGGAATAATGTTTCGCAAACATATTCAATCACAATACCACATTCTTTTAAGACTCATTACGATGATGATAATGCAATCAAATATCCTACCAGCCTTCAAGCCGGCAACCTGACATTTTCTTATGGGACTGGTTCTGATTAATTTAAGTTCAAATGGTATTGACATAGTTAACAGGGCAATGAAAGAATGGTCGTGCAGGATTGGCACTCCAGTAACCTTAAGTACCAATACTTCTAATGTAAATACCATTAATTATTGTCAATTAGATCCTCCATCAGATAAAATATTAATGGAGACGGGACATTCTGGTATTTGGACTGATAATGGTAATGGCACTTGGAGCCCTACATCGACAATAATCACAATTAATTCGGATATAGGAAGTAGTTGGCAAACTTTTTCGGATTTACAAAATGGTTATGATAATAGTTATGTTCAGAACAGAGGTTTGCCTGGCAATGATATGGCTCAAGGTTATTTTGATTTATATAATTCAATTTTACATGAATTAGGCCATGCTTTAATGCTCAAGCATATTAATGACGCTGCTGGTATAACGCATCATTCGCTTATGTATTATCAGCAAATGTCATCATCTACTCCCTGTGCCAGTGACAGGGTTGATTTAAGAGATAAGTCCCAACCTGAAGTTTCATCGGTTAAAACCAATGCAGTATCGGATGCAATATATATTGTAAACAATAGTAGTAATCTAGGTGTTTACAATTCTGGTTGTGCACCTGCAGCGCCTTCTAACCTCACACCATCAGCAAATTATGTAGACGAAATCGACCTTAAGTGGGATTATGCATTAGATATAGATTACTATACTGTTACGAGAAATGGGATAACTTTACAAGGTATTCCTGCAGGTACTATAGTATATTCAGATTTTTCATTGGATCCAAATACATTATATACTTATACAGTTACTAGTGTAAATAGTTTTGGATCTTCAACCTCTGCTTCTATATCAGCTAAAACGATTACAGGAGGTTTACCTAATGCCACTTCAAGCGTACAAACTTCTGTTTCGCCAAGTGGGGTGCCTACTTTTACCTGGTCGGGTGCCTCAACGAAAGCAATGGATTTTACTATACTACGCTCTACTTCGCCAAATGGTCCTTATACAGTTTTTGGAGATGCTGGAACCAACCCAATCATAAATAGTTTTACTGACGATCCAACAACACTAAAACCTTGGTCTGTTTATTACTATAAAATTGAAACGGATAATCCTGCTGGTTCAGCTACTTACAGCAGTAATAACTATATTTACACCGCAAGTGTCTTGTAATGATGTATCTACAATTAATTACACTGCTACTTCACAAATAAATCCAGTCTGTTATGCAACCAACACTGTTATAGCTGGTACTAATGTAGTAATTGCCAGTGGCAAGGCAGTTGAATTTTTGGCAGGCTCTAAAATACAATTGTTAAATGGGTTTTCAGCAAAAAGTGGGTGTACTTTCTATGCAAAGCTTGTGCCTTGCACTAATACCACAAATACCACAAATACCTCTAAATCGGCAGAAATGGATACCCTGGTTGGAAAAGTAGTAACTGATGTACAGGAAACAAACAAAGGGTCGGACATAAAAATATATCCGAACCCAACAACCGGTATGCTTACCATAGAAACCGGCACAGACAAGGCTTCGTTTAGCATTTTCAACATGTTTGGCAGCCTTGTAAAACAACAGCAATTGTATGGAAGCATAAACCATTCCGATATTAGCAACCTCATGCCGGGCACTTATATAATGAAGGTAGTTATTGATAATGGGCAACAAAAAGTACAATTGGTAATAAAAAGGTAAAATATTTTATATATTTAAAAACAATTAAGCGTGGCTTTTGCGGCCACGCTTTTTTTCATCCGGTTCGTGTCCAACTATTGTGATTGATGTTTGAAATAGATGAAATATATTTTATCTGTTTGTATAGGCACAACAAGGACACAAGAATATACAGTAACTAATAATTGAAAAGTATGGCAGTAATAAACAAAATAATTAATCTCTTTAGTTTAAACCCAAATTATCAGAATAGGGTTTTTGGACTTGATTTAATGCGGGCATTGCAATCATTTTTGTTGTGAATAGTCATGGTTCAATGTTGGAAAAAGCTAATACTGATTTCCCTTGGATACGATTATTAAATGGTGTTGAGTTATTCTTTGTACTAAGTGGATTTTTAATAGGTGGAATTTTATTAAAAACTTTTGAAAATAATAAATCTTTTGGGATAAAAACCATTGGTAATTTCTGGATTCGTCGTTGGTTCCGTACCTTACCTAACTACTATCTAGTATTAGTTTTAAATATTATTGTAGTATATTTTGGAATAATAAAAGAAGATTTTTCTCAGTTTAATTGGAAGTTTTTTCTTTTTCTACATAATTTCTCCGGCCTTTTTGTTGGCTTTTTTTGGGAATCATGGAGTCTAAGTATTGAAGAGTGGTTTTACCTACTTTTCCCAATTATTTTAGGGATATTTTATTATGTTTTAAAAAGTTTCAAAATAAATAAAAAGCATATTTTTCTTGGTGCAATAATTATTTTTCTGTTAATATCTTTTCTTCTAAGATTTTATAAAGCGTCAAAGATTGATGTTGACAAATTTTGGCTTGATGTAAAAATTTTTAAGGTGGTTATTTATCGTCTCGATAGCATTGCTCTTGGACTTTTCGCAGCATTTATTAAATATTGGTATCCAAAATTTTGGTATAAAAGTAGAAATATCAGTTTTATATTGGGTTTGTTTATTTGTTATAATATACTGTACATTACTTGGTTGCCAAATGCTTTTGCTACAAAAGTTTTTCAAATGTTTATCCAAAGCATCGGTTGTTTCTTGCTCTTATCTAAATTCGATAGCATTAAGAAAGCCCCAAAAATAATAGTTAAAATTTTCACCCATATAAGTTTGATTTCATATTCAATGTACTTGCTTAATTTGGCTCTTGTTGCAGAAGTAATAAATACTAATTTTCCACCTCGTGCGTCCACATACAGCGTGGGCTTTATATGTAATATATTGGACTTCTGTGCTTGTATTCTCTACCTTGCTTTACAAATACTATGAAAAACCAATAATGGATTTAAGGGATAAGAGGAAAAAATAAAAGAAACCTAATTTCTACTTTGGATCTCCCCATATAGGGGTCGGCTCGATTAAGAAAATATAGCATGTTAAGCCTGTTTTGTTATCCGTATAAAAATTCTTAAAACCTATAAAATAGGTTAATTATGAGATATTTAAATTGAGAATGAATTTTGAGAATAACAAAACCATGATATTGTGCTCTTGAAATTGCATCCGACTTCATTCTCAGAAACGACCGTTTGTAAGAATAGAAAAATATGCATAGTTGGTCTTTTACCTGTCCTTAGCGTGCTATATTTTCCGTTTCGTGAACTGACCCGTAAAGTAAGTTTACTATCTTTACAGACAATGAAAAATTTTAATGCAATATTTTATTGTCTGATAATTATTATCATAATAGGCATTTCTTTTTTGCTTTATTCTTCCAATTTTTTTCCTCTGTTAAACTCTGATGATGCTTTAAATATTTTGATGGCCCATTATTATAAGTTGCCAACTGATTTTTATTGTTGGGGACAGGACAGAGGAGGAACACTAATACCCTTAATAAGTCAAATATTCATTAAAACATTCCATTCTTCAGCACTTACTTCAGTTTCATTGTCGAATTATTTAATATTGATATTTGGTTTTATTGGTTTTTCAAGTTTATTTAAAACAACTTATTTCTACTTTAACAGATTAACTTAATAAATCATTTTTCAGCATTTTTACCCCAAACCCTAAAGGGAGAATGCTGAAAAATCAAACTGTTCCCTTTAGGGATTGAGGGTAAAAACAGGTTGATTTTGAAATCTGTTAAAGTAGAATTATAGTAAATTACTATTTGCAATTATTTGGTTTCTGCCATTTGAAAGGGTTACATATATTTTACGATACCCTATAGGTGTAGAGTATAGTCTTATTGCATTTGCGATTTTTCTGATTAATAAAACAAATTATAAAGACACATTTAGTACTTTAAAAAACAATATCTTATTATTAACAGTCATTATAACCTTAATTTTATCTGTCTGGGTTTCTGATTTAGCAATAGTTACGATTGGTGTATTATTGTTAGTGCTGTTAGTTTTTAACTTTATAGAAAATAAAAAAATATCTCTTAATAAGTATATCTTATTTTATTTTGTTTTTGGCTTAATTACATGTTTTTTATTTATAAAGTATGCAAAATCTTTTGCAGTTGTTAAAACGGAACATTATTCGTCAGTAAATGATATTAGGTACAATTAAATCAGCAATTCGTTTAATAAAACAATCATTTATTGATGTTCTTACATTTAAAACAAATGAAATTTTTGTTAGCATCTACTCTTATTGTTTAATCATTTTTTTAATTGCTTTTCTGGTTTATATTTTAAAAAAGAGAATATTATCGCTTCTATTTTTTAATAAATGGTTCCTTTTTTTTATAGCTGATTTCATTGTCATTTTTGTGACATTCATGTTATCATATTGGGTATTAGCTAATGGTATGGGTAGGTGGTATTTTGTTGCAAGTTATATTTCTCTTTCAACCGCCTTGATTATTGCAGTTGAACATTTACAAAATAATCATTATCCTGTAAATTTTTTTAGATGGTTTTTATTAATAATTGTAACTATTGGTGCTATAAGCCCTATCTACAATATGAAATACAATAGTCCAAAAACTTTACGTCCAATGGTTGATGTCGTTGGTGAATTTAAACAATTAGGTAAAATAGGAGTATTAGCCGAATTTTGGAATTCATATATTATTTCATGCCCAGATCCAGAGATGATTAAAGCTACGCCAAATGACCAAAGCTTTATAAGAAATCAGCAACTTGTTGATGATGTATTTAAAAGGAACAATCTTTACGTAATTAAAGATATGTGGATGAATTCTTTTCCGGATACATTAGAACAGTTTGGATATGTTTTGATAAAGGAAGGAAATCATTTCATATTAGGTAATTGTGATGTATGCAAATACAAAAAAATAAAATTACACAAATTATTTCCAATAAGTAAACTCAAATATAACAAGACAGAAATATTATTTGATAATTCATGTCAAAGTAATGTTTTGTTTAATTCTTCTGATTGTGATACTTGTAAAGAAAAGTATTTCATTTATGGACCATTTATCCCAATTGGGATTGGTGATTTTACAATTCGGTTTTATATGAAAGTTACTAATTCAAAAAATGACAATCATATTGCTTTACTTGATGTTTCAGTTGATTGGGGTAAAACCCAATTAGCTATTAAAGAAATAAATAAAACAGAAATCACTGGTAATATGTACAAATATTTTGATTTAGATTTTAATACAACAAAAAGATATAGTAGTGTTGAATTTCGAATTTTCTATTATGGAAATGCCGATTTATATTTTGACCATTTGGAATTGATAGAAAAATAATTTTATATTTTTTGGTAAGTAGAACACGAGTAAGTTTGACTAATCCCCGAAATGTAAATTAGCGGCTGAATGGTAATCAAATGTCATATTAAAGGGGTGTCGCCAGCATTTCCGACAAAAACCACGCTAATAGATAGTATAAGCTTTAACTGCCTCTAATATACTGGTTCCCGTTGCCTCATTTTTACAAATCATTCGTTTTGGTATTAAACATAAGTTTTGTTATCGGACAATACTAACGCAATATACTTCTACCTCACCATTCAATAACATCTTCGAAATGGTTACATGCCCTGGTGCGAGTAAAGCGCTTCGGTTCTTAGTAAAAACTATTTTTTCTTAAAGTACGATATCCTGAAATCATCAAAATAGGCACTATCGTTCTCAGGATACAAAATATAAACTCTTAATTCTGTTTTTAGCATATTCTTAGGAACAAAAAACTCTGCTTCAACTTGTTTCCAATCCGTATTTCTTTCTAAAAATGTTTTTGATGAACTATAAAATAAACCACCATTTGCAAACTCACTAAAAACTATTTCGCCATATTTTCCTAATCGTTTTGCTGAAACACTAATAATATCATCCTTTTTTGCATTTTTTATTATATGAGTGAACCCATACTTATTATGACTTGTCAACTTAATTGAATAATTTCCTGAATACGATTTTTCGTTAGTTGCTATCAGTGAACTCCCTCTCACTATTGTATCCTTGCCTTCAATAACAAATATTTCATTATTTTTTTGGATTTGATCGACATCTCGAAATATTTCCCACTTTTTTTCTGTTTTATAATTATAATAAAACCTGTTATATAGAAAAGAAATAACATATATCCCAGAGATAACGCAAATAAATACAAATGTATATTTTAGAAAATTGGAAGGAATATGCAACCTTTGATTAACGATTGCTAAAAATGCCAGAGGAAAAACCGGGATAAAATAGCGCCCGATTAAAGGATAAACATTAGTGCTTCCCACTTTATCCCAGGAAAGATATTGTGAAAGCATTATTAGAATTGTAATAAAAATAAACACTAATAATAATAATGCCCGTTGATATATATTAAAACTAAATTTCTCAACATTTGCAGTAATTACCAATAAAAAAATAATAATATAATTTATTATAATAAACCAATTTGGAAGATTTGTATCGCCCCAGCCCAATATTCCAATATAACTAACAGTCATATAATTAAATTCATCGCGATATGAATGGACAAAAATTTTTATAGTCCTTAATTTATTTTCATTTATAAAATTGATTTGTTTCCCCATATCAACCCCGTCGGCAATAATCGTGTCATCCCTATATTGCTTGCTATACTTATCATAAGGTGTATATAGGCTGTCAATATTCCTTTTCCAGATTACCGATGAACCAATTCCAAGTACAAGTAATAAAATAAATACCATTGAATAAGTTTTTATTGAACTAAATTTTGATTTTGGTATTATCAGGAATAATAATACTAAAGCGACATAAATTAGTTTAGCAAATCCAAGAAATATTACAATTATTGAAATTATCAGGAAGTCTTTTTTTGTAAAATGCTCATTTTTAAAAGCAACTTTCAAGATATATGCTATAAATAAAAATGATAGCCCGTTTGTCATGACATCGGCACTTATGGAAGAATTTATTGATAATGACATTGGAAGCAATGCCAGGAATGCAAACAACATTTTATTTACCGGCAAAATCTTAATAGAGAAGTAAACTAAAATAATCCAAGATATTAAAGTAGTTATTCTTGATGCATACAATAAATAGAAAGGCCTGCAATTAAAAATTCTTAGAAAATAAATAGTTATGGATTGACAAATATAAGATACTGGTGAATACAAAGCAGTATTAGGAAAGTCTTTAAATATTTTCTTTTCAGGTTGAAGTGATATTTTTTTAGTACTACTTAAGTAATCAAAATTTAATTTGCTATATGGATTTAAGGTAAATAGTCTATAACTGTCAGTAAATAACCCGAGACTTTCAGGAATATACCCTCCAACCCGGTCATTTAATTTGATTGATTTGAAATACCCTTCTGAGATTTGATAAGCCCTAAAAAAATGGTTAATCTCGTCAGGAACCTGAAATGGAGGCGTAATTAAGGAGTATTGTAAACCAAAAAAGGCAGCTAAAATTAAAAAAATATTATGTATCGAAATTTTGGTCATAAAACTGCATTTGTATTTAAGAAATTATTGAAATAAAAAGAATATTTTAAAAATCAATTCTGTAAATTATTATTCTACCAAAATAAACTAATTTTGAAGTTAGTTTAATAATCAAAAAATGTCTTTTTAAAATTAAATATTATATGTCAAAGGAAAAAATAGTGCTGGCATACAGCGGAGGGTTGGATACCTCGGTAATTTTAAAATGGTTAATAGATAAAGGCTATGATGTTATTGCATATATTGCAGATGTGGGCCAGGACGAAGACTTTGAAGCTGCTAAAGAAAAAGCATTAAAAATAGGCGCTTCGAAGGTTTTTATAGAAGATTTAAAACAAGAATTGGTAACTGATTTTGTTTTTCCGGCAATAAAAGCCAATGCAATTTATGAAGGGCGCTATTTATTAGGGACATCGCTTGCCCGTCCGATTATTGCAAAACGCCAGATTGAAATTGCCAATCGCGAAAATGCAAATTATGTTGGACATGGCGCTACTGGAAAAGGCAATGACCAGGTAAGATTTGAACTAACTTATTATGCCCTTAATCCAAGTATAAAAGTTTTAGCCCCCTGGAAGATGCAGGAATTCCTCGATCAGTTTAAAGGCCGCACTGATATGCTTAATTATGCCGAATCTAAAGGTATTCCTGTAAAAGCTACATTAAAGAAACCTTACAGTGAAGATGACAACCTCATACATATCAGTCACGAGGCCGGAATACTTGAAGATCCAAAACATCCCTGCAGTGCTGACATGCTTACAAAGATGTCAAGGCCACAAGATGCACCTGATAAAGAAACCAAAATAGAAATTCACTTCAAGGATGGTATCCCGGTAAAAGTTGTCAACAAAGATGACGGCACAATTCAAACTGAACCTTTAGAATTGTTTATGTACCTTAATAAATTAGGCGGAGAGAACGGAATTGGCCTGTGCGATATGGTTGAAAACCGCTTTGTCGGCATAAAATCACGTGGTGTTTACGAAACACCCGGAGCTACTATCCTGCGTATCGCGCACATGGACATAGAAGGAATCGCTATGGACCGCGAAGTCATGCGCCTGCGCAACATGCTTGCTGAAAAATTCGCCGAGCTTATTTATAACGGATTTTGGTTCAGCCCCGAAATGGATTTTTTACTTGCTGCAATTAATAAAAGCCAGGAGCTTATTGATGGTGTCGTTTATTTAACTTTGTACAAAGGCAATGTTTTGATAGATGGCCGTGAGTCGCCAAGTTCTTTATACAACAAGGATTTATCGAGTATGGATATTGAAGGTGGTTTTGACCAAAAGGACAGCGCTGGGTTTATTAAAATTAATGCTGTTAGGCTAATGGCGCACAATGCTATTTTACGCAAACAAAAAGTCGAGCCATTTAAGAAGTAATTTTTGAAGCTGAGGGCCAATTAAGCATCGCCCCTGGCACGCATTGCCTGAAACAAGTAAAGTTCAAAACTTTCGCCCGGAGAAGCCGCAGGGGAATATATTAATTTCCCATCAGGCCCAATCAGAAAGTAGGTAGGATAGGCCCTAATATCGTAATTCTTTAAAACTTCCGGATTGTTGCCAAAATGCAAAAAAATCCAATTGTAATCATTTTTAGAAACAAAATGCGAGCAATACCTAACGAACCAGGTAAAAAAAACATA
>CAVSGB010000131.1:0-12679 GCA_963726845.1 uncultured Bacteroidota bacterium
TACTAATGGAGACCATAAAATTACCTTGGGTGAATTGAAAAATTATGTTATTGAAAATGTAAAAAAAGCCAGCATAAAGATTTCGGGTTTGCAAACTCCGCAGTTTATTGGAGATGAAAACAAAGTGTTGGTGGAATATTGAATTTATTTCTTAGCAGGGTCTTCGGCACTAAACCCTGCGTTTGAAACAAACAACAAATACGGGGTCTCGTGCCGAAGACCCCGTGGGGAAGAAAAAATATTGAACTTGATTCATATAGATAAGTCATCACCTTTTAATTAGGTAAAAAAAATTAATTTTGCATTATTTAAAAGATTGAAAACATGAAATATGTAATAGAAGTTAACGATAGGACACAAGCGGGGAAAAGTCTGCTTACAATTATTCGCAGTATGGATAAACGTTCTACCGGAATTAGCATACAGAGCGAAAAAGAATTGGAAGAAATGACAGACTTTGCAATTGGAAAGGCAATAGACAAAAAACGGACGGGTAAATACGTCAGCCGTGAACGTATAATGGAACTTCTAAACAAATGAAACACTCATTCACTTTAGTTCACAACAAGGACAGTAAAATAACATGGGTGTTCCATGAGAATCAACCATAAGAATATTAATTGTTTAAACTAAAAATATTCTATTGAAAGTTATTTTTGATAAAAGCTTTGAAAAAGAACTGCTGAAAGAGCTAAATGCTGAAATAAAATCGTCAATAAAGGCTATTGTTATTGAAACCGAATCGGCCAGAGCCATTATTGAAATTAGCAACATTAAAAAGCTAAAGGGTTATAAAACCTTTTACCGAATTAAATTTGGCTCATATCGAATTGGTATTGAAATATTAAGAGATACGGTATGTTTTGTTACTTATGGTCATAGAAAAGATTTTTACAGATATTTTCCTAAGTGAGTTTGGTGTTTTAAAAACATTAACAACCCTAAACTACGAATGAATCTTAAAACAACATTAACCACTTTAACAGCAATTTTATTTCTTAGCAGGGTCTTCGGCACGAGACCCTGCGTTTGAAACAAACAACAAACACGGGGGTTTCGTGCCGAAGACCCCGTAGTGAAGAAATAAGGAAAATGTTAAATAATACTTCAAAAATATTAATGTTATTGTCTTTTACCGGGTTGTTAATGTTTATAACTACCTGTCGGAAAGATACCAAAATATGGCTTACTGAAACCGGGGATTACAAGATTGACTCAGTGAATGTAATTTTAAACGGGGCTATTGTTATGGAAGGCCAGCACGATGGATCCGAATATGGTTTTAATTTTTCTGCCAATACAAACCCTATTTTAAATGATAGTGTCCGTAAGGTTGGCATAGCCGATGGTTTAAAAAATTTCTCAACTACAATTATGGCTATGGCGCCTGGCAACTATAGCTATTGCAGCTACTTAAAGGGTAAAGCTAAAACCCAGTATGGAACTACTAAATTGTTAAATGTGGCAACTGCTGTTTATATTGCTCCATTCCCCAACCAATTTAGCAGTGACAGTGCATCTATTTCATTATGGATAAGTACTAATATCACGCTTAATATAAGCAATACAAATCCTTGGGCAACAATTCAGCCTGCTACTATATTACCAGGTTATAAACAAAAAGTTAAACTTATTATACAAAACAATACACTTCAGACAAATCGTATTACAACCATTACTTTTTCAGGTATTACATATAATAGTACCGATAGTATTAAACAACTTCCATTAATAATTCTACCTTCCATAAACACAAGTCCGGCTTCATCTATTAGTTATGCATCAGCAACAAGTGGAGGTAATATTACTTCCGACGGTGGGGCTTCAATTATAGCAAGAGGTGTATGTTGGGGTACAAGCCAAAACCCCACAATTGCAAATAGCAAAACATCCGATGGCACAGGAACAGGAAATTATATAAGTAATATTTCAGGCTTAACTGTAAATACAACCTATTATATTCGTGCCTATGCTACCAATAGTGCAGGTACAGGCTATGGTGAACAAGTAACTTTCACAACATTGACTACTACTACTCCAACTTTGAGTACTAACACTGTGAGTTCCATAACTCAAACAACTGCTTCGTGTGGTGGAAACATAGATAGTGATAATGGGGCATCGGTAACGGCAAGGGGTGTTTGTTGGGGAACTGGGCAAAACCCTACAACATCAAATAGCAAAACATCCAATGGCACAGGAATTGGTAGCTTTACAAGCAGCATTACTGGTTTAACTGCAAATACTACATATTATGTACGTGCCTATGCTACCAACAGTGCAGGCATATCTTATGGTGCACAAGATTTTTTCACAACTTTGGCTCCATCTGTTCCAACTTTGATAACAAGCACTGTAATTTCAATTTCTCAAACATCTGCTTCATGTGGCGGAAACATAAGTAGCGACAATGGTGCTTCAATTACAGTTAGAGGTGTTTGTTGGGGTACCGTCCAAAACCCAACTATATTAAATAGCAAAACTTCCAATGGGTCAGGAACGGGTAGCTTTACAACCAGCATTTCAGGTTTAACTGCAAATACTACATATTATGTTCGTGCTTATGCCACAAATAGTGCCGGTACAGCCTATGGTTCACTGCAAACATTTAAAACATTGGCAGTTCCGCCAACAATTCCAATTGTTTCTACATCCACTATAAGTTCTATTACACAAACTACAGCATCTTGTGGTGGAAGCATCAGTAGTGATGGTGGAGCTTCAGTTACAAAGAAAGGCGTTTGTTGGGGCGTAAGTCAAAATCCGACAACTTCAAATAATTTAACATCAGATGGTGCTGGAACTGGTGACTTTTCAAGTAGTATATCAGGTTTGACGGCAAACACAACTTATTATGTTCGTGCTTATGCCACAAATAGTGTAGGCATAGCTTATGGTACCCAACAATCATTTACAACAGCTGCCACCATACCAGCAATTACGACAGCTGCTATTAGCGCTATTACAACTTCTACTGCCACTGGTGGTGGAACTATTATTTCAAATGGTGGAGCAACTATTACTGTGAGCGGTATATGTTGGAGTACAAGTGCTAACCCTACAATTTCAGATAATTTTACGACAGATGGCTCTGTTTCAAGTGACTTTACTAGCAATATTACAGGCTTGGCACCAAATACAACTTATTATGTAGTGGCTTATGCCACTAATAGTTCAGGCACTGCTTATGGATCGCAGCAATCGTTTACAACAACAGCACTAGCAATTGGTCTTAGTTATCAAGGCGGTATTATAGCTTATATTTTAAAAGCCGGCGACCCTGGTTATGTAGCTGGTGAAACACATGGTTTAATAGCTGCACCAAGCGATCAAAGCACAGGTATAAAATGGTGGAATGGAAGTTTTGTAACAATAGGTGCAACAGGAACGGCATTAGGCAAAGGAATGGCAAATACTATTGCCATAATTGCAGCTCAGGGAGCAGGAAGTTATGCTGCCAATTTATGTAAAAATTTAACATTGAATGGTTATCACGACTGGTATTTGCCAAGCTTGGATGAATTGAATAAGCTTTATATAAACAATTATATTATAGGTGGATTTTCAAATACCGGTTTTTATTGGAGTTCTAGTGAATATGATGCAGATAATGTTTGGATACAAACTTTTTACAACACAGGTATCCAAGCGAACGATTCCAAATACAGTCAATACAAAGTTCGAGCAATTCGGTCTTTTTAAAAACTGTATAATTTACTAAATTGGATTGGAGTGATTTTAAATGAAATTTTTAAATATAAAAATTAAATTGCTATGTTATGTATTCATTTTGATAATATAATAAATATAATAACTGGTATTGGTACTATGACAGCTTCTCTAATAGCTTTATTTACATTATTTGAGCTTAAAAGACAGAGAAAAGAATCTAATCGATCTGAACCATTTGTAAAAAGCACATTCGTTTTTATTTATGGACTTAAAGCAGGGGAATATTATTTTCCTTTTTGTTATAGTCCTAAAAAGCTCGATGAAGAAAAAATCCAAGATTATAGTTTGACTGATTGGGATTTTAATTTAGAATTAGTTAATGTTGGTTTCCGTTCTGCAAAAAATATTATATTAAATTGGAATTTTAGCTTCAAAAAAGCGATTGATTTAATTGAAAAATATAATAAAGATGGGTTGTTTAAGATTAATCTTGACGATAAAGTTTTAGATATTATTTTTGTTAAAAGTGGATATTCGCAAACTGATCTTTTTATTAATCAAATGAATAAACAGTTATTTGATTTTCTATTAAATTCAACTTCTGAGTCTTTTCATTCTATATCATTAAGGTTTCCCATAGTTGTGCTTGAATTATATTCTATTTACTTGTGTTTAATTTTTGGATACTATAAAAATGAAAAATCTATTATGCGAAAATTTGATATTCCAGATTTTCCAGTATTAAAATTACTTCTACAATATAAGGATATAGCCGGTGTTCAATATTCTAAAAATTTTAATTTAAACATAACTTGTAGCTCGTTTTCAAATCCTATGATTACACAATTAAAAGAGAAAATAGGAGCATATGAAATAAAAGTTGCAGAAGCCCCTAGCTAATTATACTTTGCAATTTCGTTTGATATAGTTTCTATTTTTACAAAGTACACTAAATGCTTTTTCAATAACCATAATGTGCTTTTTTTTATATTGCAAATTAATTCTAAGGCCACATAATTTCCGACTCAAAAAACATAAATTAATAACCCTTAAATTTGAAGTGTAAAAACATACTGAAATGGACAAAATAGATTTTTTTGATTCTAATCATATAGATATGCTAAAACGTATAAAAAAGTCTTGGGAAGAAGATGAAAAATATCGGTTAAGATTAAGACTAATAAACAATGAATACATTGAGGGAAAAATATTTGAAGTAAGAAATGAATTTATTCATTATGAGAGCAATGGTACTAAAGTCCAAAGCCTTGAACTGTATGAATGTTCTTTTCTTGAAAGACGAAATTATAAGAAATATAATGATTCTCAAGATTCGAAAATTTTTCGCATCATACATCATAGTGAGATTTTAGAATTAGTAAGCATAGTATCATCATAGCTAGCTCGCATTGCTAATAAAAGCTTTCGCCTTTGCTACAAAACAAATCTTATATTTTTTATTATTACATTAGATGTTAATTTTGTTTAAGAAATTTAAATTAAGTTGACAATTTCACTTATAAGTAAAATTATCTATATTTGCCAACCTAACTAAAAGATGAAGTCGAAACTTGTCAAACTTGATCAATTCAGCGGAATTAAAGCGTCTATGTATGGTGTTTGGTTTGATGAATTGCAAAAAACTTCATTCGATACTTTCATATATGAAAATAAAAATGTATTTTTAAGTGAACTAAAAGACATTATTGCTCGTTTAAAGATTATTGGATGTACAACCGGGGCAAGAGAACAGTTCTTTAAAATCAATGAAGGTATTCCTGGCGATGGCGTTTGCGCCTTGTACGATAGCCTTGATAAAAAACTCAGGCTTTATTGTATCAGGTATGGTACCTTAATAGTTATTATTGGAAGTGGTGGTTCAAAAGAAGTTCAGAAACTCCAGCAAAACAATAAACTTAAAGATGAAAATTATTTTTTACGTGAGCTATCTGCCAAAATAACTGAAAGGTTAAACGAAGGCGAGATATGGTTTACAGATGATAATATGGATTTTGGTGGCAACCTTGAATTTAACAATGAAGATTATGAATAAAGCAGAAACATACAACAGCCCTTTAATTGATGGGTTATTGCAGGAAATTTCACCTGAAGAACTCGAAAGGACAGAAAAAAGAATGTTACTTGCTGCTCGTATTGACGAAGCTATTAAAGCAAAAGGCTGGAAGAAAAAAGACTTTGCAGAAGCTTTGGGAAAAACACCATCTGAAATTACCAAATGGTTGAGCGGTACACATAACTTTACTTCTGATACACTTTTTGATGTAGAGCGTGTTTTAAATATGAAATTAATTAAACTTGACAATAAACAACCAGAGATATTAAAAACTTATATCCTTAATAATATTACTATAAAGTCTTCTCAGGAACCTCAAAATTATTGGGGCACAATGTTTTTTGGCAAGTCTTCATATATGGCTAAAAGTCAATTAAATACAAACAATTCAAATTAATTATGACAGCATCATCAAAAGATAAAAAAGAAATACCTATAAACTTTCAACTCAAAGGCATTGAATTGTTGGATGTATGTTTAAACCATCCTAAAAATGTAAATCCAGGTTCGAATGTTTTTCATTTCAATATAAAGCTTGAACATAAATTAAACGTTGAAAATAAATTCATTGCAGTAATTATATACATCGATTTATTCAATGAGCAAAGAGATTTAAAGTTGGGTTCAATAACCGCAAGCTGCATATTTGTAATAGATAACATTAATGATTTTGTCGATTCCAAGAGTAAGAAGATAAGTTTACCTGAGGATTTTATAACTACTATAAATTCAATAACTATTTCAACTGCAAGAGGTATAATGTTTGACCAGTTTAAAGGTACTTTTCTGCATAGTGCTTTTTTGCCTATAAGTTGACCCCAAATCATTTGTTCCTCAAAAATAAACCCAAACATCTGTTCGGGTTTATCAACCTTGTTTTTTATTTTTATTGTGCAACCTGTAATAGTAATACTCTACTTTTCGTTTATCAGGGGTTATTTTGTAAATCCAGGTTTTAATATTGTTTAAAGTTGGTGTACCGGTAAATTGTATGTTTTCTTTTGTAAATACAAAAACCAAAGATTCTTCAGAATTTTCCTTATCAGTTTCCAGCATATACCCGGTTTCTTTGGTATTAGGATTACCAATTAGGTCATTTATAGGGAAGTTTACTTTTTCGTTTGCAATGAATAACTTGTCGGTTTTGTCATTTATATAAGGATATTGTTTGTCGTAATATGGATAAATAAGATAATTATCGGCATCGTTAAAATTAAAAATCTTTAAATATCCCTGTGTTTTGGGTAGAAATGAAAATCGCAACATATCGCCATCTTCGTAAGCTTCTCGCAACCCTTCAACTTCAAATTCAAATGTTCGGTCAGGCTGTGTTTCATATTTTATAACTTCAGCATCTATAATAACTGTATATACTGTATTCCCAAATTTATCTATGTAAGGGGAGGTCATGGAAGGATAGTATCATTTAGTATCGCCCCGCTAATTTCGACTGCCGAAATAGAAGTAAAAATTTGCTTTAAATCTGAGCCTTGCTGTTGTTTGGTCAAAACATCTGATGAAGAAATATGTTCGGCAATTCCTGCTTTTCGCAATACATTAAGTTTAGCATCATTAACCGCTTTATCATAAGCTGCTTTTGGGCTTATTTCAGATTTTGGCGCCAATTGATATTCGCCTTTGACCCCTCTGACTTTAACAATTTTTTGAGCAGATAAATTATTGGTTAACAAAAGAAATATAGCTATTTTAAAAAGTCCTGGATATCTCATTTATTAGCAAAATTATTTGAACATGAATTTTAAAAAGACATTGTAAAATATCTTTTTAAAGAAAACCCTAAAGAAGCCTTTAAGCTATTTAAAGTCCCCTTTAGGGGAACTAAGCGAAGCGTTCTCACGAAGCGTAAGCGAGTATTTAGAGGCTTGTTTTAATTATTTCAGAATTAAGTTAAATTCAAATGAAAAGGTTTATTTAGTATCAATCTTTTGCATTTCCTGATCCATCAGTTCGCCAAATTTCTTTTTATCATAATCAATTTGAAGTTTTTCATCCTTGGATACACGGTTTGTAATACCACTTAGTAAAGCTTCTTTCGATATTTCTATAGCAACCCAATATTCGTATGTTTTATCTTTTTGTTGAAGCACCTTTTCACCTATTACAGCTATGTCTGTCAGTTCCTGGTTAACGACTTCACGGCTTAGATTTTCAAACTTATTTTCAAAATCCTGTGCATTAGTAACCGAGCGTTGGTTAGTATAATTATCGGTAAGTGATTTTATTGTCGTTTTAATTAATCCGGCAATTTCTGTTTTTGCATTGTTCAGTGCAATTTTCTTTGCTGTTGCTATATCGGGGCTTTTACCAGAAGATTTTGCCCTGAAGAATTCCTTATTTGAATTGTATTCTTTACCTGTAAGCGGCACAGTTACTTCACTTGCACCTGTTTGAGATTCAAGCTTTTTTGGTCCATGACAACCGTAATTAATTAATAATAACGTTACTACGATAAATACTAATGAGACATTCTTTTTCATATTTTTTATTTTAAGGTTAATAAAGTGGCTTTTATCTAATATTTAAAATTACCATTTTCAATTGTAAAAACATTCCACTTGTCACCAGTTAACAAGGGGTCAATCTTAAATTCTCTCAGCAATCCTTTGTTCTCATAAATTCGTACAACCGCTTTAGACTTTCCCAACGCAGTAGATTTAGAATTTCCTTTGTTGCTATAATCGTTCACATAAAAGGTGTAACGGGCATTGTTATCAATAGAATAAATGGTCACAGTTTCTGGGCCATGTCCGTGTTTAGCATCAATATCGAGCTTTGCGGTACCATCCTCAGCTTTAATCTTATCTCGATATGAAATATGGTAACTTCCTTCTTTTAATAAATGCGCATCGAGGTCGTGTGGTTCAGCGCCCCATTCTAGAACAATTCTTACAGCTCCAAGTTTTAATGAAGGAGACACCGAAAAAGTATTATAAAAAATCGTACCTGCAAGAACTTCAAAATCTAATTTAACACCAATAAATCCATCCTTAGAAAACGTAAAACTATATTTACCATCGTTATCAATTTTTTTAAATGTTATTTTTCCTTCAGCACCTGTAGTATATTTTTGCCCATCATCGAAGGTTATTGTTGCATCATCAACAGCGTCTCCATTTAAAGCATTGGAAAATCGTAAAGTAAAATTGCCAGATTCTTCTTCGTCCATATCGTTCATAAGATTGCCCATTTTCTCTTTTTGGCTATATACTGGGCTTATAGCCATAACAAAAAATAGATAGGATAGAATTGTGTATTTCATGTCATTGAAATTTAAAGTTAAATTTCCAGTTTTGTCATTGGTTCTATATTTTTGGTCTTATCTTTTTTTGTAAGTTTATTTTCTGCATTGTTGCCAAGTTCTGTATTAAGTCAATAGTATAGTTTTAATCTTAAAATACAGTCTGAATAATCCTTTCATTCAAAATTATAATATTAAAACCGATATAATAATTATTAATTTACTTAAATCCCTTCATTTAGTATATCAGTAAGTTTACTGAACGAGTACTTTTATAACGCGTTCGAATTTCATTATTCACTTCATGAATAGCTATTTTTCTCAAATGCTTTTTAGCTTAATCTTTCTTCGCTTTGTCACCCAAGGTAGGCTTATTTAGATCTTCTGTTTTTTTCTTTTTGTGCCCATAATATCCATATTCATTGATTCTTTTCGTAGCAATAATATTACGTTCTGGTTTCAATCTATCTCCAATAGGGTTTAAAAGTTCTTTATAGTTATTTTCAATACTTTTAATTTCACTCGAAATATTATAAGCATTCATTTCACTTGCCGGATATTGTTCTAAAAGTCCGGTAATTGTTCCTAAGTTCAAACCAGGTTTTAACCATGTTTTATAGTAATATTCAGTTAAAATCACAGGCATCCTGGAGCATTGTATTTTTTGCATAAATGAATTTGCGGCAACAGTAATTATTGCAAATGAATTTACAATTTCTTCATTCTCTGGTTTTTTCCAACTATCCCAAATTCCGGCGAAAGCAAAAGGTCGTTTTTTAAATATATAAGATACGGTTTATTTAAACCTTCATTTGTCAGTCCCTCAATAAAAGCGCGTGCAACAACCAAACATCTTTGAGATCGAATAGGTTTTCTAAATTCTGGTTTCAAAATTATTCCCTTAGATCCTCGAAAATTTGGGTCATTATCTTTGTTACTATCACCTTCAGCCCTGGCATTGGAAAGATACATTTGTTTCTCAGCCCAAAAAGGAGTCAACCCAAATTGAAAAAGTTGCAATTGTTGAGGCTTATCATCAGTTAATATAAGTGTTTTGTTGCCTACCGATATATTATAGTTTAGTGCATAATTACCTTCAAATTTTGCAATGAACTACCCCGCCGCAAGCGGACGGGGTATCAAAGAGCCGCCGCATAGGGCTATAATGTGCGCCCCAAGAGGTGGGGAATTAAACCCAAAAGAGATTAAAAACCTGTTGAATTACTTCTATCTTGTCCACTAATACAAATCGTTCACACATCTAATTAACTATTACTTATGGGTTTTTGATTAAGTCAATGCAATATTAAGTTATATAAATATTGACACATTGGTTGCGAAGCATAAAACTTAAATTCCTTATTAACGAAATTCTGTCTGAGCAAAGTCGAGGCACGAGACGGCGCGAGTTAATTTCGTTAAGTCTTTTTTGGGTTACCTTTTTGCGACGACAAAAAGGTGACAAAGAAAAATTCGATGCAAATATTTTGGACATTTCCTTTCAAATTCTGTGCCACATAAGTTTTGTCATGCCGGTAATAAGCTGAATATCTTGTTTTGATGTAATTATCAACAAACCCTACTTATAGTTTTCAACTTTACTATTCTACATTTTAATCAACCATTAAAATTAGTAAATTTACATACCCTTTAAAGCTTAAAAATTATAACAAAACTTACCGAAATATTAAAACAACCAGAAGGCCGCAAGTTGGAATTCAAAGAAACACTTCCAACCAATTCCGACCTTGCTAAAACAATCGTTGCCTTCGCCAATGATGCCGGAGGAGAATTGTATATTGGTATCAAAGATAACCCTCGTGAAATTACGGGTGTAAATGAAAATGATCGGGTTGCACTGGAAGAAAAAATCAGCAATATTATTCACGATACTTGTGAACCTGTTATTTTGCCTGAAATTACATTCCTTACGCACGAATCCAAACATATTATTAAAGTTCAGATATACAAAGGCAGCAATACACCTTACCACCTGAAAAATAAAAGCATTGCCGAAAGCACGTTTATTCGTGTAGGTTCATCTAACCGTCAGGCAAGCCCTGAAATTATTGCCGAACTTGAACGTCAAAAACGCAATAAATCGTTCGATAGTGAACTTTCATATTTAAAAACATTCGAGAATCTCAATATAGCTTCATTTAATCAACTTTTTCTGGAAAAGACAAGTGAAACGGTTACACCTCAGATTTTAAATAAACTCGAATTATTTCAAACAGAACAGGGTAAGCATTTACCAACCAACGCACTTATATTGCTTTCTGATGATGAACTGCGTAAACAACTATTTCCTTATGCAAAAATTGAATGTGCAAGGTTTAAAGGCACAATTCCGGGCAATTTCATTGACCAAAAACCTATTGAAGTAAACATTGCCTTGCAACCAGAACAGGCATACCAGTTTGTTCTGAGACACATCTCGCAAGGCTCAACCGATTATACAGGTGTTTATCGCAACGACCGTTGGGAATATCCTGTAATTGCAATTCGGGAGGTAATTCGCAATGCTGTCATCCATCGTGATTATTCTCTTACTGGCAAGGATATTAAAGTCGCAATTTTCGATGATAAAATTGAAATTACCAGCCCGGGTAAATTACCCCCTTCAGTTGATTACAACGATATGGAAGCCGGACAGTCCGACATTCGTAATAAAATATTAGCCCCGGTTTTCAAGCGTTTGGGTATTATTGAACAATGGGGTAATGGTTTCAGGATTATTGCCGATGAATTGATAAAATACCCCGAAATTAGTTTGGATTGGAAAGAACCTGGTATTGCATTCAGGGTTACATTCTCTAAGAAAAACTTTATCCCCGACGCATCTGAAGAAATTTCCACCGACACGTCGGAGAAAACGTCGGAGAAAATCTTAGAACTTATCAGCGCAAATAATATAATTACAATTAAAGAGTTAGCTGAAAACATTGGCGTTAGTAGTCGATCAATTGAACGTAACATAAAAAAACTCCAGGACGATAATAAATTAAAACGTGTTGGAGCTGACAAAGGAGGCCATTGGGAAATTATTAGTAAGTAGTTTAAAATCATTATGTTCTTAAAATAACTCCCTTTTTTTAAATTAACAATAACAGCTAAAATACCATGTTAGAAAATATTCTTAATTACTTTAAAAGTGCTGAAAGAACAGCTCTGTTAGTAATACCCTTTAAAGCTTAAAAATTATGTCAAACCTGAATGAACAAAATTCCCAATTATCTGCAATTACTGAGGCAATGGATAAAGTGGCTGATAAAATTGCTGAAGTAACAGATGATGCTTTAGTTAAAGCCACATTAATCAGGCAATTTGAGGAATTAAAAAGGCAAAAAACAATTATAGAATCTAATATTAAAAATTTAGAGCACTCAAAATTAATATGATACTTTCCTAAGAATGATCTACCTACTTCAATGCCTTTAATTTTTTGCTTTTTATTCTTATCAAAAAATAAAAATACAACCAATCGTTATTTTT
This sequence comes from uncultured Bacteroidota bacterium, assembly GCA_963726845.1. Lineage (GTDB taxonomy): Bacteria > Bacteroidota > Bacteroidia > Bacteroidales > DTGW01 > CAVSGB01. The sequence goes on from CAVSGB010000131.1 coordinate 12,501, forward strand.
TCTAATTTGCATAATAATATAATTTGCTAAAACAGATTAAATGTGTATTTAGGTTATACTTATAATCTTGATAACCTCAATTGTTGATATCGCTATGTTATGTGGCATTTTAAGATTGCAGTTCGAGGCATTCTTAACATAATGATAAATCTTAACATTAATATAAAATATTTTTACAG
>CAVSGB010000132.1:0-14154 GCA_963726845.1 uncultured Bacteroidota bacterium
AATAGATATATCTGAGTTAATTAATGAAGAATTTATCTTAAAACATAAGAAAGAGGTTACAAAAACAGTTTTGGAAGGTAACAACCCAAAATCTGAGAAAACATACTATTCAGAAAATGAATTGAGACGGCTGAAGGCTGAAAAATTGGAAGAAGATATTAAGCTGGCTAAATTTCGCAATGAAAAAATAGAAGGTAGGTTAATTCCGACTGATATAATTCAGCGTGCTATACAGGAAGTTATTCAGCGTTACAAGATGACGTTTGTCCAACAATCAGAACAATTGTTGAGAGACACATTAAATGAAATGTCAGCCAGTAATGAAATGATAACAAAAGTATGTTCGACAAACATACAGTTATCAAATGAAGCTTTTACTCGTGCAATTGCAGAAACAAAACTGGCTATAAAAAACTGTATTAGTGAATCATTAAGTTTGAATTCATAATTTTTTTTCTGCCTTTGTAATTTCCGAAAAACATACCGGGCAAAGGCTGTCTTTTGTTTGTCATTTTTAGTGAACCCCAATAACTACCTTGTTGTCGGGGTTCTTTGTTTTACTCAACCCTCCGTAATTTCTTTACTGAAATGCTGCTCGATAACACTATCGAAGTCTTTTATACTATCCTGATGGGTTTCTAACCAGTTATAAGCTTCTGAACCGGAAAGTAATATAATATCAGAGCTGCCCCAGGAACTGTTGCCATTCGATTCACTATACTTTGTCATGGCACCGCCCCTGCCGTGTATAAACCATTGGCCTTTTTGTGTTATGTACAAATCTTCGGACAGGTTACGGAAATCATTATTTGAAAACCCATTCCAATATTCAGCTATTAAAGTTGCTGTTTCGGTGTTATACACCTTCTTTTCAATTATTTTTTTCATTGTTTGATATAGTTTTAAGTTAAAAAAAAATGACTTTTAAAAAAAACTGTATCAGTTAAGGAGGGCGAAAAAAGAAGTATAAGCTAAAGTTGTTTGCAAATTGTATGCAAATGAAAAAAGACAGAGTTTCATAAATATACTTGAAACACCTGTCTTCACTTGGTCGGGGCGATGTGACTCGAACACACGACCACTTGCACCCCATGCAAGTACGCTAGCCAACTGCGCCACGCCCCGATTAAACTATTAAATTAATCTTTAAAAAGCCATGCAAAAATAATCAACACTAAGTTATAACCAAAATTAATGTTGCTTAAATTATTAATAACTAAATTGCAGTATGAATGAGATGGCAGGATATTTAAAAAGCCCAATAGGGTTGATTGAAATGACAGCTAATAATGATGCCTTAATTTCAGTAAAATTTATTTCTGACCGGGTTTATAAAAAAGAAATGGAGAAGCCCGTTCCTGAGATAATTCAAATAACCAAATCTCAACTTGGAGATTATTTTGAAAAAAAATTAAAAAAATTTGATATTCCTTTGTTTGTTCAAGGAACAAAATTCCAGGAAGAAGTTTGGTACGAAGTCAGAAAAATCGGGTTTGGTTGCACAAAAACATATTCTGAGATTGCCAAATCTCTTGGTTCAGTAGAAAAAATAAGGGCTGTAGGCAATGCAAACAGTCAAAATAAATTATTGATTATTACTCCCTGTCACAGGGTTATTGGTTCGGATGGATCGCTTATCGGTTATGCTGGCGAGCTTTGGCGAAAAAAATGGCTGCTGGAGCATGAATCATATATGAAGCAGCTAAATTTAAATTTCATGTAAATTCTTTTCAATTGCTGTTGATAAAACACTAATTAGAATTTAAAAAATATTGGCCGAACAGTAGAATAATTTTTTATTTTGCAATTTGAAATGAAATTATTTTCATTCAACTTAAGTAATGGTTTTGTGTTGTTTAAATGAAGAAAGTTTTGAATCCGTTTATAAATAATTTGAAAGGCTTAAGAAGTTGTTTTGTAATTACAAAGAATTTTAACACAGAGGTTTATTCAAGTATTATTTTAAAAATTATTGAAATTATATGTTAAAAGCTACTTATAATATTCAAGATTTTGTGAGTGCACTAAGAACACAGAGCGAAAAATCGCAAGTGATTTTTCAAATCTTTGTGGCCTCTGTGCCTTCTTTGTTTTCAAAAGCTCAATCAAAGCTAATATTTTAAATTGTATGGTAAAGGTAAATTAAAAGTAAGGTTATTTCTCTGTGTTGAGTTTTTTAAGAATTCCAAAACAGTCTTTAATAAATAATTTTAAAAAAATTAATAAAATGTCATTTGTCAAAAAAATGGATACTTCACAATTTGTATCTTCGGATTCCAGAATATCTGGAGAAGCTGAGAAAGTAAAATGCCTTATTATAGGTTCCGGGCCTGCCGGATATACTGCTGCAATATATGCAGCCCGTGCAAATCTTTCCCCGGTAATTTATGAAGGGCTTCAGCCAGGAGGCCAATTAACCACTACTACTGAAGTTGACAATTTCCCCGGTTATCCTGACGGGGTAACGGCCGCTAATGGAGAATTTGAAAAAACAAGCCCAGCGGTTTGGAACTAAAGTACGTTTTGGCCTTGCAGTAAAAGTCGATTTTTCGAACAGGCCTTTCAAAGTGATTTTAGATGACAATATATTAATCGAAGCACAAACTGTGATTGTTGCAACCGGTGCAACTGCAAAATATATCGGGCTCGAAAGCGAGGAAAAGTTTAAAGGATCGGGGGTTTCGGCATGTGCCACTTGTGATGGTTTTTTTTACCGTGGTCAGGATGTAGCAGTCATTGGTGGCGGTGATACAGCTTGTGAAGAAGCCACTTACCTTTCCGGACTTTGCAAAAAAGTTTATATGATTGTGCGTAAAAATTATCTCCGGGCATCAAAAGCAATGCAACAAAGAGTTTTCTCAACTTCCAATATAGAAGTACTATTTGAACATCAAACAAAAGAAATTATTGGCACTAGTGGTGTTGAAGGTGTTATTTTGATCAATTCAAAAGGTGATGATGTGAAAATAGACGTTACCGGGTTCTTTGTTGCAATAGGACATCAGCCCAATTCAGATGTTTTTAAGCCATATATTGAAACAAACGAGGTAGGTTATATTTTGACTTTGCCGGGAACCAGTAATACAAATATTCCCGGAGTGTTTGCATGTGGCGATGTTCAGGATCCTCATTACCGGCAAGCCATAACCGCAGCAGGATCTGGTTGTATGGCAGCAATAGACGCCGAAAGATTCTTAGGAGAACATGGAATGGTTTAAGATAATGAGTAATGAGTAATGAGTAATGAGTAATGAGTAATGAATAATGAGTAATGAATAATGAGTAATGAATAATATATTTATTCATAAGGTTCACAAATTACATCCATTTAAGGATAGCCAATTAAATCTAAAAAGTGGTTACTAAGGAAAAAATTCAAACAATCGTTGTCCTGGGTTCCGGCAATGTTGCCACTCATTTGTCTATAGCATTTTATCAGGCAGGGTTTAAAATATTGCAGGTTTATAGCCGCAATCTGGGAAATGCCCGGGAACTTGCAAATAAAATTGGAGCCAATTTTACTTCAGATTTAGCAAAAATTAACGACAACTCAGATTTGTATTTATTTGCTATCAGCGATTCTGCAATTCAATCTGTCCTTGAAAATAAAAACTGGACAGGTAAAATTTTAGTCCACACAGCTGGTAGTATTTCAATTGAAATATTCAAACCATACTCTGAAAATTTTGGGGTAATTTATCCTTTGCAAACATTTTCAAAAAAAAGGGATATTGATATTTCGAATGTGCCTTTTTTTATTGAAGCAAGTTCACAAGGAATTGCTGATACTTTAGAATCTTTAGTTAAAAAAATTTCAAAAATAATTTACAGTATCTCTTTTAAAGACCGTGAAATTTTACATCTGGCAGCAGTTTTTGCCAATAATTTCAGCAACCATATGTTTGCTGTTGCAGCGGAAATATTAAAAAAACACAATCTTCCATTTGACTATTTGAAACCATTGATAGAAGAAACGTCTTTAAAAGCAATAGAATTAGGCCCTACAGTTGCCCAAACCTGGCCCGGCTATCAGAGCGAATCCTGATGTCATGCAAAAGCATATTACTCTATTAGAAAATGAAACTGAATTACAGAATTTATATAAATTTATAAGCGACAATATTATTAAATATCATAAAAATTAAAATGTCGAATTTTAGGGAAGGCCTGGTGAAAATTAAAGCATTTATTTTCGATGTCGATGGAGTGCTTGGAGCAGATAAAGTACTTATGCACCCCAATGGTGATATGATGCGGACTATGAACATCAAAGACGGTTACGCTATGCAATATGCAGTTCGGAAAGGTTATTTAATTGCAATTATTTCCGGAGGATATTCAGAATCGGTAAAAGTCCGCTTCGAGAAATTGGGAATACCCGATGTTTATTTAAAATCGCACAATAAAATTGACGATTATAATGACTTTAAGAATAAGTATGGGCTGACTGATGAGGAAGTCCTTTATATGGGCGATGATTTACCCGACTATGAAGTAATGCTTCAGGTAGGTGTTCCTACCTGCCCTTCAAGTGCTGTTGAGGAAATAAAATCAATTTCGCATTATATTTCAGACAAACAGGGAGGAGATGGTGCAGCCCGCGATATTATCCAACAGGTTCTTCGTTTACACGGGAATTGGATGGACAGGGAAACAATGAACTGGTGATTTTTCATAGGCTGTTAGGCAATAGTCAATAGGCCTAAAATATAATTTTCAGCCTACAGCCTAATAACCTTAATATGTTGAAAAAAACTATATATATAATAAAATATATTTTAAAACTAATCCGCTGGCCAACCTGCTGATTATAGTTTTAACAATGTATCTTTTAAGATATTGCCTGTTTTTGCCTTTGTTAGAATCGTATGGGTTAAACCCTCAACTGGATGGATTTATTTTTTTTCTTCTAGTTTTAGCTACTTTACTTCTTGCAGCGGCAGGCTATGTTATAAATGATTTGTACGATGTCGACAGCGATAAAATAAATAAACCTGACAAAGTAATCATAAGCAATATTTTTAGTTTAAAATTTGCCGAAAATCTTAATCTGGTTTTAAATGCAATTTCAATTGGAATTGGAATATATATTTCACTTAAAATAGGAATCAGGTCAGTAAGTCTCGCATTTATGCTGGTTGCCGGTTTGCTTTATTTCTATTCTTCCAGTTATAAAGGTTATTTATTATTTGGTAATTTATTGGTTAGCTTTTTTGCTGCCATCGTTCCTTTGATGGTACTGCTTTTTGAATTGCCACTTTTAAAATTGCATTACAAATCGTTTGTTACTGAGAATTTTAATTTTAACTTTTTAATAGCCTGGTTTGGATATTATTCTTTATTTGCTTTCCTGATAAGCTTTCTTCGTGAAATTGTAAAAGATATGGAAGATTTTGAAGGCGATGCGTCTTATGGTCAAAAGACTTTACCTGTTGCCTTTGGTATAAAATCTTCGAAGGTTATTTCATTTATTATTATTTTGGCAATAGTATTTCTGATACTCTATGTGCTGATAAAATATTTGTCCGATCCAATTTCGTGTGTTTATATATTTTCGCTGGTACTTGCACCGCTTATTTATGTTGGATGGATTATATATTCAGCAACCGACAAGAAATCATATACTATTGCAAGCAATATTTGTAAAGTTGTTATGCTTACAGGTATATTATATTCAATTTTGGTAAAATTTTTATTATTGAAACAATAAGAATTAATGACCATTTACCGATGACAAATTACGAATGAATTAATTACATATATTATTTTGCCTAACAACCAACAACTAATATCTATCAACTAAATATGCTTCTTGAAAAAATAAAGGATTATCATTTAATATTGGCATCACAATCTCCCCGGCGCCACTTTCTGATGAGAGAAGCCGGATTTGAATTTGAAGTTATTATCCCCGAAGATATTGAAGAAATTTATCCTGAAACCCTAAAAAGAGAAGAGATACCAATTTATCTTGCTGAATTGAAAGCTAGCTGGTTCGCAGGCAAACTGAAAAAAAATGATATCCTGATAACTGCAGATACAATTGTAATATTGGATAACAAAGTACTTGGAAAGCCTTCCAGCAGGGCAGAAGCAATTGAAATGTTGACTGCGCTCAATGGTCGGCCTCATGAGGTTTATACTGGAGTATGCTTTCTTTCGGATTTAAAAAAACGTACTTTTTCTGCAATTTCAACAGTTTACTTTAGAAATTTTGCAAAGAGCGAAATACTTTATTATGTCGACAATTTTAAACCATACGATAAAGCTGGTGCTTATGGCGCGCAGGAGTGGATCGGCTACGTTGGCATTGAACATATAGAAGGATCGTATTTCAATGTTATGGGATTGCCAATTCAAAAACTTTATGTTGAGTTGGAGAAATTTATCGAATTAAATAATGAATTTTAAAATGACTAAATAGATGAACATTTTATTAATACTTGGGCATCCCGACAGTAACAGCTTTAATCATGCAATTGCCGCGACTTGCAGGGAAAGGTTAATATATCTCGGCCATTCTGTTATATTTCATGATTTGTATAAAGAAAAATTCAATCCTTTAATTGAATCATTCGAGATTCCTAAACATGTTCAAATAGATAAAAATATACAAAAACACTGTGATGACCTGATAAAAAGTGATGGGATAATAATTGTTCATCCAAACTGGTGGGGACAGCCTCCTGCTATTTTGAAAGGCTGGATCGACAGGATTTTTCGACCTGGTGTGGCTTACGAATTCGAAGAGGGCGACAATGGCGAAGGAGTTCCAATAGGTTTGCTTAAAGCTAATATTGCGTTGGTTTTTAATACTTCAAACACAAACGAAGACAGGGAGAACAATATTTTTAAAGATCCTCTTGAAAATATCTGGAAAAACTGTGTTTTCGATTTTTGTGGCATAAAGAAATTTGAGCGGAAAATGTTTAGGATTATTGTTACAAGCGATTTAAATCAAAGGCAAATATGGCTCGATGAAGTAAAAGATATGGTAGATAAATATTTTCAATAAATAATTTTTGTGTTTATACAATGTTTCTCAATAAGCTTAATATTGACCATAACAAATTTCCAACAAGTGGCTATTATCCTTTTAACCTGGAAATTTTCAAGGAAACTTCATCAATTGAATTCGGTTCTGACGTTACTTTTTTTGCAGGCGAGAATGGTTCGGGAAAATCAACTTTATTAACAGCTATTGCACGAAAATGGGATATTCACATTTGGTGCCAAAACGAATATTCTCCATTGGTTCATAACAAATATGCCGATTTATTATATACCTGTTTGAAATTTGAAAATTCAGAATCAGTTCCTGGCGCTTTCTTTGCTGCACAAAGTTTTAAAAAATATGCTGAACTGATTGACGAATGGGCAAAAACTGACAAATCGTATTTGCAATATCATGGAGGCGAATCATTATCTGCAAAGTCTCACGGGCAAACCAATATGCAATATTTTCGAAACAGGTTTAAAATTAAAGGCCTGTATCTCTTAGATGAACCGGAAGCGGCACTCTCGCCAAAATCTCAGATCGAACTTCTGGATGTCATTTCTGAAGCTGTTAATAATGGGAATGTTCAGTTTATCATTGCAACCCATTCTCCAATTTTACTGGGTTTAACAGGTTCGGTAATTTATAATTTTAATAATATCCCCATAATTCCCATCGCATTTGAAGATACGGACTACTTCCGTATTTATATGGACGTCCTGATGAATTTTGAAAAGAAGCGGAAAGACGAACAGCTTTAGAATAAATAACTATTTTTTATAAAATATTCTGTTTTTACCTTATTCTTTATTCTTTGTTCTTTTCCATTGTTTCAAGAGGTTCATTTTTTTCAATAAAATTCTCCGAACGCTCTTTCCCTTGCCATTGCCTGGGCAGTAATAACTTTTTGCGGATTCGAAATTCTGGTAATTGGTACTTAGTTTATTGGCAGGCAATCTGAAAATTTTCTATCTTAGTACAAAAATTTAATCATGTTCGAAGTTGATGTTGAACAGGGAATTCGCTTGCGCGAAATCCAAATGACAGATGCCCATGCCATATTTCAGTTAGTTGACAGGGACAGGGATTACATGCGTGTTTGGCTTCCTTTTGTCGATTTCACACGTATCGTTGAGGATACTGAAACTTTCATTAAAAATGCACATGCGGAACCAGCAGACAGAAAAGAAACGATTTATGTTATAATGCATAAAAACCAGTTGGCAGGCCTGATCAGTTTCAAATATACCGATCGTGCCAACCATAAAACCGAACTGGGCTATTGGCTGGCCATGACCAGCAGGGTAAAGGACTTGTTACCAGAAGCTGTAAAGCATTAATTAATTTGGCCTTTGAGCGGATGGGCATGCACAGGGTACAAATAAAGATCAGTGTCGATAACCATCGGAGCAAAGGAATTCCAAAACGATTGGGTTTTAAATTCGAAGGTATCGAACGCGATGGTGAATTCCTGAACGGGCATTACACCGACCTTGAAGTTTACAGCATCCTGAAAAATGAGTGGCTTCACCACAATGGAAACACAAAAACATTATAATATTTCTATTTCCGGAAGGGTGCAGGGAGTTGGATTTAGATACAATGCAAGAACTATCGCCCAGCACTTTGGAATAAAGGGTTTTGTAAAAAATATTCCGGGTGACAAAGTTTTTATTGAAGCAGAAGGAACAGAAAGCAAACTCTCGGAATTTATTGACTGGTGCCACAAAGGACCAGATTATGCCCATATAGAAAAAGTAGATTTAATACCTGGTGAAATGAAATATTTCAATTCATTTGAGATTTTAAGGTGAGTTTAATCTTTTTTGGCCAGTTAGCGCCTACCAGTGAAACAATTATCAAAATACTTCCCGCAAACCACATAAGTGTTATTCGTTCAGAAAAAATCAATACCCCGAAAATTATTGCATAAATAATCCTTGTTGAAGAAACAAGCGAACCCTTAGCCGCTTCAATATATTTATACCCTGAAGTAATAAAAACCTGACCGCTAAACCCGAGTATTGCAGATGCAATAATAAAAATAAATTGTTTTTGAGAAGGAATAATAAAAATTGGAATCAACAAGATGCAATTTATAATAGCTCCAATTGCCATAAGGTAAAATAATATTAATGCTGTCGAATCGTAATTGCGCACCATACGAAGAGTCATAACTGCTAATGCCGAAACAATTCCGGACAAAAGCCCCAACCAGTCTCCGATATTTATTTGAACGAAATCAGGATTGATTATAAAATATATACCAAGCATTGTCAGGAACAAATAAAATACCTGTTCCGGTTTAATTTTTTCCTTTGTAATGAAAGGCGTAAAAAGAAAAATAAAAACCGGGCTTGTCATGTTCAGCATGTTTGCATTGGTAAGGCTGGTATATTTTATAGAAAGAAAAAATAAGATAACTGCAAGCGTGTTAAGGATCGCACGCCAGATTACCAGCTTTGTTTTTACAGGTTTAAAAGATACTTTGGTCCTTAACATGGTTAATCCTGCTATGAAGAAACCAAGAAAAAACCTAAAAAATGAAACTTCTATTGCCGGTATATTTGTACCTGAAGATGCAAACTTTACAAATACTGTGGCGCTTGCAAAGCATAATTCAGATATTGCTAACAGCAGGATTCCTTTGTAAATTGCAGATTTCATGATCGGCAAAATTAGGGTTTTGTTTCTGAGTTGTTTTGACAATCCCAAAAAATTGTCTTAATAGAATGTAATATTACCTTTGCTTTTATTTATAAGTTTGGTCAATGAAAAAGAAGGAAGGGAAAGCATACTTGTTATTGTCGGGTGGACAGGATTCATTTGTTTGTCTTTTATGGTCATTGGCACAATTTGAAAAAGTTGAAACAGTCAGCATTAATTACGGACAGCGACACAAAAAGGAATTAGAATATGCAGCCAGAATAGCTGGTCACTTTGATGTGAAACACACTATTTACGACATTGGAAATTTTTTTCAAATCATGACAGTAAGTTCACTAATTGGGCTTGGAGACCATAATAATAACCATGACCTTGCCGGGAATTTACCTGCAAGTTTCGTTCCCAACCGCAATGGGATCTTTCTGACAGTTATTTCGAATCATGCTTATAAAAATGGAGAAACTAATATCAATATTGTTACAGGTACTTGCGAGACCGATTACTCCGGTTATCCCGATTGCAGGGACAATTATATTAAAGCCAAGCAACTGGAACTTTCGCTCGGGCTTGACAGGCCGGTAACGATCATCACACCGCTGATGTGGAAAAACAAAGCACAAATTTTCAAAATGGCTAATGATGAAGGAAAACTTAAGGAACTTATTGAATTAACACTTACCTGCTACAATGGAACAGAAACGATGAATGATTGGGGACGTGGTTGTGGAATATGCCCGGCATGTAAATTACGGATTAACGGTTTTGAAGAGTTTAAGTCTTCTGAAAAAATTTATTGATGTCTCCTGCAAACAATTAAACAACTCTGAAAACATCCAAATGTCTCGAAATTTTACCTGATGTCATGAAATTTTAATTATAAAATAACACTCATTTTATCCAATAAGAAATTGAGTTGGTTTTTGAAGCTTTATACTAACATCTGCTTTCGCGTTAATAAAAAATGAGGCAGTTTGCAAACTCTTTAAATAGCCATATTGGCTATCGTTTTTGGGCAGTTAATATCAAAACAATTACCAGGAAGAACATTATAACACTAAAAATAATGGAAAAGTATTATTTTAGCATTATTGCCAATGTTTTTTAATTATGTATATTGATAAAACATATCTTTTTAATTTTACGTTAATATTGCTAATTATTAGATTTTTAGGGTTAAAATGAATTTAATTACAAAAAATATTACGTTGTATTTGTTAATATTATTTATAAACATAGTAATTGTTCATGGCCAAAATAAAGAAACATTTTCAGACGCGATGTCAAAATTTGAATCAGAGGATTATGTTAATGCATTTGCCCTTTTTCAAAAAATATTAAAAAACGAGCCAGATAATTGCCATTTCAATTATTTAGCAGGTATGTGCTTATTTAACCAACCCTATAAAAAGAAAGAAGCAATCTTATATTTTGAGAACGCCGTAAAAAGTGTATCTAAATCCTATAAAGAAGAACATTATAAAGAAACTAATGCGCCCATAGAAGCACTTTTCAATTATGCAATAACATTACAAATTAACAATAGGTTAGCTGAAGCCAAAGAATTTTATTTGAAATATCAATCGCAATTGAATAAAAAAGATATTGATTTAAGAAATTACATAGACCAGAAAATAAAGTCCTGCGATATAGCTGAAGAAATGCAAAAAATGCCAATTCATTACAAATCCCAACTTTTGGCTGAGCCAATAAAATCAAAAAAAACAGAATGTAAAGCAGTATTTAATGCTGATGAGACCAAAATGGTTTTTGAATCCGACAGAAGTGGAAAGCCAGGTATATTTTATTCAGAATATATTAAAGAAAAGTGGTCAAACCCGGCTGAAATAACCAGAGATTTAGATATTGATTTAAAATATGATAAGTTTTCATTATGCTCGATGTCTGCTAATGGAAAACGATTGTACATATTGATAACTGACGATTATGAATCTGCCTTATATGTATCGACCTTTGAGAAAAGAAAATGGGTAAAGACAAAACTTCTGAATAAAAATATCAATGGCATCTTTACGCAAACCTTTGCATCCGAATCCCCTGATGGCAAACAACTTTACTTTACCAGTAACCGCAATGGAGGGTTCGGGAACTTAGATATTTATGTTTCTTCATTAACTGAAAAAGATGAATGGGGGCCTGCAAAAAATCTTGGAGAAAGTATTAATACACCTTTTAATGAAGAAACCCCTTTTGTTGGGCATGACAACAATACACTGTATTTCAGTTCCGAAGGCCACAACAGCATGGGAGGATATGATATTTTTGTTTCAAAACGCATTTCAAAATCAGAATGGGGTAAGCCGGAAAATATTGGATATCCGATAAACACCACAGAAGATAATTTATTTTTTGTCCCTTCAAAAGAAGATAATAAGGGTTATTGTGTCCTTAATCCGGATCAGGTTCCGCATATTTCATTAATAGATTTGAATAAAGTTGAAGAACCTGTCGAGGCCCCGAAGCCTAAAGAGGAACTGGCTGCTGTTCTGGTTATTAAACCGGCAACCGACTCATTACCAAAGCCTGAAATCATTCCTGTTGTTAAGCCAAAAGAAAACATAGAAAATAAACTTTTTAACCTGACCGGGAAAATATCATTTTCTGATAAAACCCTCAATTATAATAATACATTGGTTAAAATTAAAAGTACAACTGGCAAGTTTATCGATAAACAAAAAATATCTGCCGATGGCAATTACCAATCCAAATTAAAAACTGGTTCGTATTTACTTGAGTTCACAAACCCTGGTTATAAAAGTATAGTTAAACCAGTAATTATTTCAAATGAAAATATAAATGATATCATAGTCGATGCCTTACTCGATCCTGAAGTAATTGTAAAAGAAACCAAAAAAATAAAAGAAAGAATTATACCTGTTAGTTCTGAAATTAATTGCACAAATCAATACACTATTCAAATTGCAGCATTTGTTAAAAGAGTTCCCTTATCCACTTTCAATAATATTCAGGATGTTGAATATAATATAGGTACTGATGGGTTGGTACGATATTACCAGGGGCATTTTAATTCAAAATCAGAGGCATATTCAGAACTTGCGACAATTGTTGATAAAGGTTATAAAGATGCATTCATAGTACCTTTTTCAAAATATAGTACTGATATCAAATGCAAAATATTAACGGGATATACCGTTCAGGTTTTTGCTTCATTTTATGAAATTGATACTAATAAATTCGGTCAATTACGGGACATAAGGATGTTCAAGAGCAATGACCGCTATTTCCGTTATACAAGTGGAATTTTTGAAGAATATAGTGATGCATGTAAGTATTTGCTTGAAGTTGAAGCAAAAGGTTTTTCAGATGCCTTCATTCGCAGGTTTGATTCAGTTGCAAAAAAATAGTCCAAACTGAAATTAAAGTAATGGCTTCAATAACCCTAAATTAAATACGCAATTTATAATTTTGAACTGTCATTTTTAAGAAGTTGTTTGGGAATTACAAAGAATTTTAACACAGAGTATAATTCAAGTATTATTTTAAAATTTATTGAAATTATATGTTAAAAGCTAATTATAATATTCTATATATTGAGAGCACACTGAGAACACAGATCGAAAAATCGCAAGCGATTTTTCGAAACTTTGTGGCTTTTGTTCCCACTTTGTTTTCAATTGCTCAATCAAAGCTCATGTTTTAATTGTATGGTTAAGGTAAATTAAAAGTATGTTTATTTCTCTGTGTTGAATTTTTAAAAAAATCCAAAACAGTCTCTAAGTTATATGCTAAAATGAAATGCCGGATAAAAGTTAATTATTGGGTATAAAAATATTAATCAGTTGAAGATGTTTTAATAATTGAATTTAGATTCTAATTTATTATGTTCGACGATATAAAAGCCATTTATAAAAACGACCCTGCCGCTAAAGGTATTCAATTTGTCCTTTATCCAGGTTTTCATGCTATTGTAATACACCGGTATATTTCACATCCATTATACAAAATAAAACTTAGGTTTTTTGCCAGGTTATTTTCGCAAATCAGCCGTTTTCTGACAGGAATTGAAATACACCCGGGAGCAAGGATTGGTATAGGTTTATGCATCGATCATGGCAGCGCTATTGTAATTGGCGAAACTGTAGTTCTTGGAAACAATTGTGTGCTTTTCCATAACGTAACATTAGGAGGAACAGGCAAACATCTTGGAAAACGTCATCCAACTATCGGGGATAATGTTTTGATAGGGACAGGTGCAACATTGCTTGGCCTTATTAAAATAGGTGATAATGTTAAGGTTGGTGCAGAAACCGTTGTAATTATGCACGATATTCCTTCGAATTGCACGGTTGTCGGTGCACCTGGAAAGATAGTGAAACTGAATGGCCAAAAAGTCGAATTGAAACTCGAAAAGACAAAAGAAGTTTATGGTAATTGATGATACTGCATATTATGTTTCCGAAATATTCGAATCAATTCAGGGCGAAGGAAATTATGCTGGTGTTTATTGTTTG
>CAVSGB010000133.1:0-8925 GCA_963726845.1 uncultured Bacteroidota bacterium
TAAATATTGGTCTTCAAATAATATCTGAAATGGAAATGATGTTTTCGATAATTCTTTGCCACTTGCATGTGTATCTATTTCAATCTCAGTTCCGGGGCTAAGTATGCTTGCTGCTTTTGTAATTACACTGTTGTCATATTGAACACAACCGTTTTGCAACCATTTTTTAATCCTGGTTTTGGGTGTATCCGGATAATTCACAATTAGAAAATCAATGAGTGAAATTCTTTCATTTACTTTTATTTTCATCCACTTACCTGTAATTAAATAAAAGTGCCAAGTTAAAATGAATTTATCATTTAAAACTTATTTTTGCAGCAGAACCAAAAAAATGATTTAAATGTCTGAAATGAAACCAACATTACTTGTTTTGGCCGCCGGTATGGGCAGTCGTTACGGGAGTTTGAAACAGGTTGATAAATTAGGCCCTTCAGGTGAAACCATTACCGATTATTCAATTTACGATGCAATCCGTGCCGGTTTTGGTAAAGTTGTGTTTGTAATTCGAAAAAGTATTGAAGCCGATTTTAAAGAAGTGTTTCACAAATTCAACAATAAAATTCAGGTGGAATATGTTTACCAGGAACTGGACAATATCCCTGAAGGCATTAAAGTCCCTGCTGACAGGCAAAAACCCTGGGGAACCGGACATGCAGTATTGATAGCTGCTGAAAAAATTAATACACCCTTTGCAGTGATAAATGCTGATGATTTTTATGGATTTGGTTCATATCAGACAATGGCAGCCCATCTTTCAAAAACTTACACCATTGATACGGACATTTACAGTATGGTTGGTTATAAATTAGAAAATACACTTTCCGAACATGGGCATGTATCGCGTGGTGTTTGTGAAACTACCAGTGAGAATATCCTGAAAAGTATTGTCGAAAGGACCCAGATAAAAAAAATAAATGAAAAAATAGTTTATAAAGAATCTGAAGAAATCTGGAAACCATTGACAGGAAACGAAATTGTTTCGATGAATTTCTGGGGCTTTCCACCTACTGTATTTAAGCATTTAAAAGAAAAATTTAAGATTTTTATTGAAAATAATTACCAGAACTTAAAATCAGAATTTTATTTACCTTTTGCTGTAAACGACCTTATTTTAGAGAGTAAAGCGAAGGTGAGCGTATTGCATACTCCCGATTTTTGGTTTGGCGTTACCTATAAAGAGGACAAAGAATCAACTATTTCAAAATTGCAGGAGCTTGTAATCAAAGGTATTTATCCTCAAAATTTATGGAAATAAATATTCAATTTGCCAACGTGTTAATGTGCTAATTTGAAAATTTGAAAATTATAAATATCTGTTTTCATTAGCACATTAGCACATTAATACATCAGCACATAAGCAAATTATCATGTATTCGATAGTTGATATTGAAACAACCGGTGGCAGCCCTCAATACGAAAAAATTACTGAGATTGCAATATATATTCACGATGGCGAAAAAATTACAGACCAATTTTCAACACTTATTAATCCTGAGAAAAATATACCTTATTATATTACAGGTTTAACAGGTATCTCTAATGAAATGGTAGAAGGTTCACCAAAATTCTATGAAGTCGCCAAAAAAATTATTGAACTTACTGAGAATAAAATTTTTGTCGCCCATAATGTAAACTTCGATTATAACTTTGTCCGCAGCGAATTCAATAGTCTTGGTTTCAATTTTAAACGGGAATTGTTATGCACGGTTAAGTTAAGCCGAAAACTTATTCCGGGGAAAAAATCATATAGTCTTGGCAATTTATGCGACGATTTGGGTATTCATATAAATGACAGACATCGTGCTTCAGGGGATGCTTTGGCGACTGTAAAACTTTTTGAATTGCTCCTTGATATAAACAGACAAAAAGGCATCAATGGCATCAACCAGAATGATTATGGTGTTCTTCACCCCAATCTTGATAAAAGTAAAATCTTAATCCTACCCGAAGAAACTGGCGTTTATTATCTTTATAACGATAAGCAGGATGTAATCTACATAGGTAAAAGCAATAATATTAAATCAAGAATTACTACACATCTTGGGCCTTCAAAAAACAAGACATCACAAAAAATGAGAAAAGAAATTGCTGATTTTTCTTTTGAAATTACAGGAAGTGAGCTTATAGCGCTGCTACTCGAATCGGAAGAAATTAAAAAAAATAAACCAATATATAACCGTGCAAAGAAGGGATATGAGGCATTTTGGCCTTTTCAGTTATTACAGCGATGATGGATACCTTTGTTTTAAAATTGAAGATGTAAACACTCAACGGCTTCAGCCTCATAAAACTTTCGAAAACCGCGATAATGCACGAATTGAATTATCAAAACTTGCAGAAGAATATATGCTTTGCCAGAAGCTTTGTGGATTGTACAATTCACAAGGTGCATGTTTTCATTACGAAATAAGGCAATGCAATGGGGCTTGTACAGGAGTTGAACCCGTTTCGTTTTACAATCAGCGTGCAATTTTGGCAAAGAATTCATTTGACACTATTGGCGAAAACCTCATTATAATTGATAAAGGTCGCAATAAAGAAGAAAAATCTGTTGTAAGGATCCTAAATGGGAAATATATTGGGTACGGATATATTGAGAGCTCAGCAATAAATGGAATGGAGGCATTGCATGATTGCATCAAGGCTAAAAAAGACAACCATGAAGTGTTGAATATTATTAAAGGCCAGCTTAAAAAATCAAAAGTCGAGAGAATTATAAGAGGATAAAAAACCGGTGATAGATAAAAAGACTGAGATTATCAGCCTTTTTATCCTTTTCTTTCTAAATCTTCAAAATCTACATCAACTACAGCAAATTCTTCATGCAAATCTTCTATCGCTTCTTCCCCGTCCGATAGAATTATCGGGTTTGCAGTTCTAATAAAATCGACTACTTCGCCCAAACCTTCCAAGAACTTTTCAAAATCTTCCTTATAAAGGAAAATCTTATGCTTTTCGTAATAAAAACGACCATCTTTGTTGAATCTTTTTTTACTTTCTGTAATTGTCAGGTAATAGTCGTTTCTTTTAGTGGCCTTAACATCGAAAAAATAAGTCCTCTTCCCTGCCCTTACAGCTTTCGAATGAATGTCATCCCTTTCAAATGTTTCAGTTCCTTCAGTTTTTTCAATTCCTTCTTCCATTTTGTTCAATTTTATTTACAGTTAATTCATCACAAATCGCAAATATTTAGTCACTTTTCAAAGCAAAACCCCTTGAAAATTATGTAGTTTTTCGTATTTAAAAACCGAAAGAAAATTAATATTTTTTAAGAAATTTCACAATTAATTTTAATATATTATTAAACAACCAGTTGCAAAATTACATATTGCAATTAAATTAAATTGCTGATTTTCTGATTATTATTGGATTAATATGAGTATTTTATTTAAAGTTAACAGACTAATTAAAATAAATCAGAATAAGGTTAATTCTTTTTTTGAGGCGCAATACAACTGATAAATTTTATTTTCTTTGAGTAGCTTTTGTGACAACTTTGTGTTACTTTATGCTATAGCTGTTACACAAAGGTCACAAAGAATACACAGAGTAACACCAAGTTAAATCTATCTAAATGAATGAAACATCCAAGCACTTTCGGTCACAACAAGGATATAAATATAACATGGATGTTCTATGAGAATAAACTAAAAAAGAATAAATTTTGAAATCAGTCAAATATTTATTTGTAAAAGTGTAAATTTGCGCCTCGTTTGAAATTCAATTAAACAGTTCTTTAATGATTAGCAGAAGGCTACTTAGGGTTAAAATTTTGCAGGTCTTGTATTCTAACCAAAACAAACAGGATCAAACAATTAATCAATCCGAAAAGGAATTATTTTTCAGCATCAACAAATCTTACGATCTATACCATTTCTTAATGCTTTTACCAATTGAACTGGTTAAAGCCGATGAACACAGAATTGATACTGCAAAGCAAAAACATATTACAACCAGGGATGACCTTAACCCGAATACCCGTTTTTCAGATAATAAATTGGTGGCACTCTTAAGAAAAAATTGGCAATTAAGCCGCTATATATCCGATACGAAAATAAGCTGGATCAACAATCCTGAAATAATCAAAAATCTTTATATCACTTTAAAAGAGAAGGAATATTTTAATAATTATTTAAAAAATGAGTTGAACAGTTTTGAGGATGACAAAAACATAATATTGCGGATACTGGAAGAAGAATTGCCAACTAACGAAGATTTTGAGCACACACTTGAAGAATTAAGTATCTTTTGGAACGATGATGTCGATTTTATATTAAGCATGGTAATAAAAACACTTAAAGCATTTAAACCCTCTGATGGGCCTGAAAAAGCCCTTTTGCCACTTTACAAAAATGAAGACGATCAGGAGTTTGCCAAAAAACTATTTAGAAAAGCGATTTTAAACCATAAGGACTATAATTTTCTCATTAAAAAACATTCGCAAAACTGGGAATTTGACCGGATTGCACTTATGGACATTCTAATAATGCAATTGGCTTTGGCCGAGATACTCGAGTTCCCTTCAATCCCGATAAAAGTTTCGCTAAATGAATATATCGATATTGCAAAAGATTACAGTACTGCAAACAGCAATACTTTTATTAATGGGATTCTTGATAATATTGTCAAAGAATTGAAATCTGAAGACAAAATAATTAAAACAGGTAGAGGACTGATTGAAAACTAAGGTTCAACTTTAAGCTTTAATAAATGTTATCCTATATGCTTAGTTATTTAAATGTTATCACTGAAAATTTTCTAAGTTTCTTTGTTAAAATTGTTGTTAATTTGTCAATTAAATAATTCAATACGTTTTACCTTTAATTAAAAAAAGAATGAAAAGTTTATTATTTGTTTTATTACTTGGCCAGCCGAGTGGCCAACCTGGAAATCCGCTTATGTCGTTTTTACCATTGTTGCTTATCATTGTGGTATTTTATTTTTTCATGATACGCCCGCAGATGAAAAAGCAAAAAGAATTGAAAAAATTTCGTGAATCGTTAAAGAGAGGTGATAAAGTTGTTACTACAGGTGGCATTTATGGCCGTATTTCAGAAATTGAAGAACACAGTATTCTTATTGAAGTCGACACCAATGTTAAAATAAGAATTGATAAAGCCGCAGTTTTAAGAGATCCGAGCGATATCGATTCCAAATAATTGAAATACCTGTGGTGCGATGAATATCTGCCACAGGTAATAAATTTTCTATTTTGGAAAACGAACTAAAAAATAAATTTAGAAATACAATTATCAGGAAAGAATATAAGCTAAACCAAAAAGTCCTTACATTTCTTTTTTTCCTGTTGCTATCTTCTATTTTTTGGTTATTAAATGCCCTCGACCATAGCTATTCTACAAATATTACTTTTCCAATAAAGTACATTCACAATAAGCCCGATAAGGAAATGGTGGGCGAAATTCCCTCTGAGCTCTCATTAAATGTCAGTGGCCGGGGTTATTCACTGCTCCGTGAAATTTTTTCTGCCCGTCAGCATCAATTGGTACTTAAAGTGTTATCGTTAAATTTTAGTACTATCCCAACTGACTCTGATAAAGCATTTGTACTGACAAAAACTATAAAAGAGTTTTTGCAAAGACAAATGGGCCTGAAATTACACTGAACTACATTACCCCAGATACACTTTTATATAATTTTTCATCAATTATAAGAAAAAAAGTACCTGTTGAACCCAATATTAATATTGAATTTAACCAGCAGTTTATGTTAGGCAGTCAGGTAATTGTCCAGCCAGACAGCATTATTGTTTCAGGGCGAAAAGTTTTAATAGATACAATTTTAAAAGTTCAAACTGAATATAAAAACTTTAATAAAACTGATAAGTCATTTTCAACTGAGCTAAAACTAATTCCTCAGGCAGGAGTATATTTTGTCAGAAAAAAAGTTATTCTTACGGTACCTGTAGAAAAGTATACAGAATCTTATATTATGGTTCCCATCAAAGTTTTAAACATTCCAGACAGTATGACAATGAAGACTTTTCCATCGGCTATAAAAATAAATTATATAGTCGCCCTGCGAAATTATAACAAAGTAAATGCTCGGCAATTCAGGGCAATTGTTGATTACAAAGGAATTTATTCATCTATCAACAATAAATTAAAGGTTTCATTGGAAAGACAACCGGTATTTGTAAAATCGGTTACTTATCATCCTAAAAATGTCGATTATATTATAGAAAAATAAATGTTAAAAATTGGCATAACAGGTGGTATAGGATCGGGAAAAACTACTGTTTGCGAGATTTTCAGACAATTAAGAATACCTGTCTTCATCTCAGATTTTGAAGCAAAAAAATTATTAGATACTCCTAAAGTTTTAGAATTTTACAGAAATGAATTTGGGGAAAGGGTTTTTACTGAAGGAGTTTTAGATAAGCGAAAAATAGCATCTCTCATTTTTGAAAACCAGCAAGCAAAGGAGAAAGTAAATAATTTTATCCATCCATTAGTCATTGAATCTTTTTTAGCCTGGGCTTTAAATCAGATAAATTGTCCTTATGTTATAAAGGAAGCTGCATTGCTTTTTGAAAGTAATGCATATTTATCATTAAATTATTCTGTATTAATATATGCACCTGTTGAGCTTAGGATAAAGCGGGTGATCGAACGCGATAAATGCGATGGCGGGTCGGTTGTAAGACGCATCAGAAATCAAATGCCGGAGGAGAATAAAATGAAACTTGCCAATTTTGTTATCAGCAATGACGAACATTCTCTATTGTTGCCGCAGGTTTTACGTTTACACCAAATGTTCTGTAATGAGGCAGGGCAATGAATAATGAGTAATGAACAATGAGTAATGGGTAATATGTAATGAATACTTTAATAAAGTGCATGTAACAAATCACTTATGATCAATTAATTTAAATTAATTACCATATACTGTTTACTAAATAAAAAATTGAAATGGCAGGATTTGCTAAGTGGATAGGTGGAGGATTAGGCTGGGCTTTGGCGGTGGCCCTATTGGGGCTGTTTTAGGGTTTGCAATAGGCGCTATGATAGACAGCGTTGAAGTGAAGAAAGTCGGCACAATGGAAACTACCGCCGGCGACTTTATTGTAAGCCTTTTGGTGCTTATGGCCGCTGTTATGAAAGCCGATGGCAAGGTAATGAAATCGGAACTCGACTATGTTAAGGCTTATCTTTTGCGCACATTTGGTGAGGAAGATACTGCAGAAGCGCTAAAACTCTTAAAAGATATTCTCGAAAAACCAATCCCACTTGCAGATGTTTGCAACCAAATCCGGTTCCATGTGGATTACGCTTCGCGCCTGCAATTGCTGCACCTTCTTTACGGAATTGCAATGGCCGATGGAATTATCAGTCCGGAAGAAGTAACAACGATTGAAGAAATAAGCGCCCGGCTCGGAATTAATTTGGCAGACTTAAATTCAATAAAATCGATGTTCATAGAAGACTACGATTGGGCATATAAAGTCCTTGGGATTGAGAAATCTGCATCGAATGATGAAATTAAGAAAGCCTACCGCAAAATGGCATTAAAATATCACCCTGATAAAGTTTCATATCTTGGGGAAGAAATCAGAAAAACTGCAAATGATAAGTTCCAGAAAGTAAATGAAGCTTATGAAAAAGTAAAGAAAGAGAGGGGAATAGTTTAGGATCGAAATTATTAAACTACACTATCAAAATTGCAGCAAATTAAACATTGCCATTTTTTTGCGAAACAAATATTTGCTGGATAACTTCTTTATACTTTTCATAAATATATTTTCTTTTCAATTTTAAAGTAGGCGACAATTCGCCTGAATACTGGGCCACTCATCAGCAATAAGCCTGAACCTTTTTATTTGTTCCGTTTGCCCTAATTGTAAATTAATTTCACCAATTACCTTATTATATTGAGCAATAACATCAGCATTGACAATCATATCATCATTGTCATGAAAATGAACTTTATTTAATGAGCACCAGCCATGAAGAAAAGGAAAATTTGGCTGGATCAAAGCACTGGCGAATTTTTGGTTTTCACCAATAACCATGGCCTGTTCAATAAATTCAGATTCCTTCAGTTTGTTCTCTATTAATTGCGGGGCAACATATTTTCCACTCGACAGCTTAAATATTTCTTTTTTTCTGTCAGTAATTTTCAGGTAAATTCCGTCAACAAAATTTCCAATATCACCGGTATGGAACCATCCATCTTTATCTATAACATTAGCCGTAAGTTCAGGGTCTTTATAATAGCCCATCATCACATTATGGCCCGGCAAAGTATTTCTCCATCGTCTGCTATCTTAACTTCCACGCCCTTTATAACAGGCCCAACCGTAGCTATTTTAACCTGATGCGTAACAAGATTATTTGCTGCAACAACTGGTGATGTTTCTGATAATCCGTAACCTTCAATTAATTCAAACCCAATTGCAAAAAAAAATCTCGCTAACCTATCTTGCAACGAAGCCCCACCCGAGACAACCACTTTTATCTCACCACCAAGGGCTTTCCGAATTCCGGAATAAACGAGTTTATCTGCAATATTATATTTTAAGTTGTAAAACCATCCATCCTTTTTTTCCAATTCAAATTTTTTTCCTAATTCAATAGCCCAGAAAAATATTTGCCTTTTTATAAAAGATAAATCATGACCTTTGTCGAGTATCCTCTCAAAGAAAAGTTCTAAAATTCTTGGAACCGTGCAAAAAATATGAGGGTGGACTTCATTAAGGTTTTCTGCAATAGTGCCTAAGTTTTCAGCATAATAAATATTAATTCCCTTTATTTGATATAAATAATTGACTATCCGTTCATAAACATGGCTAAGTGGCAAAAAACTCAGGGCTTTAATTTCGGCACCATAAGGCAAATGTTTTGAAGTTTCACGAAAATTATTCACAATATTGTTGTGCGAAAGCATCACACCTTTGGGGAATCCTGT
>CAVSGB010000134.1:0-33632 GCA_963726845.1 uncultured Bacteroidota bacterium
ACCTATGCGCTTCAATCAATTCTTTTTCAATCCTGTTGTGATCGGTAATATCCCTGGCCACAACAACTACGCCAACAACCTTTCCGAATTCATCTTTATATACCGAACCGTTAAACAAAAAATCGGTGAGCTTACCATCGAGGATTGTTAAAGGATAATCGGCTACAAAACCTTCTGCAAAGACTTGTTTATATATGTTGCGTGCTTTTTCAGGTTCCGTAAAGTATTCAAAAAAATCCGTACCTATTAATTGCTCTCGTGTTGATTCCGTTACATTTATAGAAGCGTTGTTTATATCGGTAATTTTCCCTTCAGGGTTAATTGTAAATAGCGGATCGCGGCTGGCTTCAATAAGACTGAGAGAATATTGGGAAGCTAACTTTAAAGAATAGCTAAATTCTTCAAGCTTTTTATTTGCGTCTAATTGTTTTTCTTTCTCTTCGTTCTGAAAAATAAGTTCTCTGTTGGCAATGATTAACTCGAGCTGCCCGTTTATCTTTCTCACTGTTTTGAAATATAAGTTCTTTGTCAGCAACTATTAATTCAGCTGCCCGTTTTACTTTCTCTTTATTTTGAATAGCAAGCTCTTTGTTGGCATTTCTTAAATCTACTGCCCATTTTTGTTCAGAAATATCCCTTGCTGTTACAACTGCACCGAGTACATTGCCACTATTATTTTTATAAACTGAACCATTGAATAGTACATCGGTCAACTTGCCGGTTTTATGACGAAACGTAAGCGGGAAATCAGTAATAAAACCTTTTTCAAATATCTTCTTATAGACATTATTGGCCATTTGTGGTTCCGTGAAATATTCTGAATAGTTAGAACCGAAAAGTTTATCACGTTCAATTCCTGTAATATTCACAGTCGCCTGGTTTATGTCCATGATCTTACCTTCGGTATTGATAGTAATCAAAGGATCCAGGATGGTTTCAATTAAATTACTTGCGTAATTAGCATAATGCGTCTTTGTTCTTTCCATTTTGTTTATTTTTAACCTCACCCTAAATCACTCTCCAAAAGGAGAGGGACTTAATAAATTGCATTCTTCAAACTCCTTCCCCTTTTTGGGGGAAGGTTGGGAAAGGGGCTATATATCTTCAATCGCCATTCGTCGTTTGTTTTTTAATTTTTTGAAATGTGAAGGTGTAAGCCCTGTTATTTTTCTAAACTGGTTTGATAAATGTGCAACACTGCTGTAATGCATCTTCCATGCTATTTCAGTAAGACTGAGTTCATCATAAATGATTAGTTCCTTTACCCGTTCCACTTTATGGGAAATAATAAATTTTTCAATTGTAGTTCCCTGTACTTCTGAGAATAGATTTGCCAGGTATGTATAATCGTATTTTAATTTTTCACTTAAATAATCCGAAAAGTTTGTCTTGGGCAAATCTTCTGAATAGTGTACCATTTCAATAATTACATTTCTTATTTTTTCAATGAGTACGGCTTTTTTGTCTTCCATCAGCTCCAAGCCTGATTTGAGCAGGGCAATCCTCAATTGCTCATGTTGCTTTGGTAATATATTTTCCATTATATCAACAACGCCCATATCTACAATTATGAAATGCAGCCCGAGTTTCTTTAACTCTTCTTTCACTACCATTTTGCAGCGCAGGCTTACCATATATTTGATGTATAGCTTCAAACAGCTTGTTATTTTTTAGATGAAAGCCATACTACTGCACCACCAATAACCATTACAGCAATACCAGCCAATGGCGACCAATTGAGATGATGAGGTTCGTCCCTGGTGATTTGGATTTTCCCAATATCGACTACTTTCTCCCTCGTAAAAAATGTAAAGGCAGTAAAAATGGTCAATCCCAAACCAATTATGATAATTATAATTCCAATTTTTTTCATTTTTTATAATTAATAAAGTCGTAAAAGGTAGGCTTTGTTAATTCAAATAAGTTACACAATTGCAATTATTAGTTACATAATTCACACATTTTGAAAGCCTCAACCCCTAACCCCTTCTCCTTTGGAGAGGTTTGGGGAGAGGCCTTTGCGCTTTTCTTAATTATTAATAATGGTTCTTTATAACAATATTATCTAGTCCAAAAGTTTATAAAGTTCTTTTAAATCCGGTGATAAAATAATTTCAGTCCTGCGGTTTCCAGCGCGTCCTTCATCAGTATCGTTGGTTTTTATCGGGTGGTATTTGCCCCTGCCCGATGCAGTGATACGGTTCGGATCAAATCCATCATCTACTGTTAAAATTCGAACAATCGTTGTAGCCCTTGCTTACGCTTAGGGCCCAATTGTCTTCATAAATTTTAGTTTTAATTGGCACATTGTCTGTATGGCCTTCAATCATCACATTAATATCTTTGGTAGTATTAAGTACGTTTGCAAGCGATTTCAACGCTTCTTTCCCTTTAGGGTCAACCACATCGCTGCCCGATTTGAACAACAGCTTTTCTTCCATCGAAACATAAACACTCCCGTCTTTGATGTAAACATTGAGTTCATCAGTTTTATAATTCATCATGGCATTGACCATTGAATATTTTAGTTTATCCATGGCATTATTTTGTGCTTTTATAATATTTTGAAGGCTCCTTAAACGTCTTGCCTGGTCACCAATAGTCATTTTTGTTTCGTCAGAAAGATCCTTAAAATCATTTTTGACAGAATCATTTTCATTCTGTAATGCTGTTTTTTCCGCTTTAAGGGTTTTTACCTGTGCGTTACAATCATTTAATTGAATTAGGGTATTGGCTTGGTCTTTTTGTAGCTTATCTACGTTAGATTCCGAAACCATAAGTTTTTTATTTGGCCGCATGAAATAATTATCATGCCAAGAATAAAGGAAAAGAAAATCGCTTTTTTCATTTTGTTTTATTTAAGATTGATATTATCGCAAAGTTGAGTAGCAATCAGACTAAATGTGTTACATAACTTTTGAAATTTCTTACATGATTCACACATTTTGCAATAAGAATATTTGAAGATATGAAAATTTGAAAATGGAAGAAGAAGATTTGAAAATTTTGCCTGTTTTTAAAAGTCTGTTTTTCTGAATTTCATTGTTTTTTTGCCCCTGACCCCTAAAGGGAAAACAATGAAATTCAGAAAAATGTAAAAGTCCCCTTTTGAGGATTTAGGGGCAGATGATAATTTGAGAATTTGACTACCATCTGGTGGATGAAAATCATAATTCAATTATAATTATTATGCTTTAATAATAATTTTCAAATTTTCAAATATTTTATATAATTCATTGAAAATGTTTGGGTTTTATTAGTTCCCGATCTTTAAATGCTTTAACTTCACATTTAAATCGATACTAACTTATTTTATAATGTTTTAACCTACTTCTAAAATTGAATTTTACGAAAATTTTATATCGGTTTTCAAAACCTCATCCACTGTCCCCTTCTCCATTTGGAGAAGAGGAACTCCCTCTCCTGGAGAGGGATGGGGTGAGGCCAATGTTTAAATCCTTAATATTATTTCTTGCTTCTGTTTTATTATTAGCAACTTCAACATCAGGCCAGGAACAGGCAATACATAAAAGGCCTAAAATAGGACTGGTGCTTAGTGGTGGTGGAGCAAAGGGTTTTGCCCACATCGGGGTTTTGAAAGTACTCGAACAAGCCGGGATACCTATTGATTATATAGGTGGTACCAGCATGGGTAGCATTATTGGCGGTTTATATGCAATCGGTTACAGCGCCGACAGTCTCGAAAAAATAATTAAAAGCCTTGATTGGA
Organism: uncultured Bacteroidota bacterium; assembly: GCA_963726845.1. Taxonomy (GTDB): domain Bacteria; phylum Bacteroidota; class Bacteroidia; order Bacteroidales; family DTGW01; genus CAVSGB01. The sequence continues at coordinate 3,731 of CAVSGB010000134.1, forward strand.
CTGAATTATTGACCGATAGGTTTCCAAGAAATTATCTTTCATTTGAAGAAAAGAAGAACGATGGAAAATACATTGTTCCATTTCCACTATATGAAGGAAAATTCCAATTGCCTATTGGCCTCATTCCCGGGCATAATTTGGAATTACTTATTTCGAAGCTCACCTGGAATGCCAATGAAATAGATGACTTTAATAAATTGCCTATTCCATTTTTATGTGTAGCTACGGATATTGCAAAAGGTGAAGCTGTTGTAATGAGAAGTGGGTCGCTCCAAAAAAGTATCAGGGCAAGTATGGCAATTCCAACAATTTTTACACCTATTTTAATGAATGGACAAACATTGGTAGATGGAGGAATTTTCAACAACTTCCCTGTAGATGAAGTTAGGAAAATGGGGGCAGATATTATTATTGGTGTCGATGTCGGGTTTGAGCAATTTAATGGGGCAGATTTAAACTCAATGCTCAGGATAGTTGAACAATCTGTCTTCATTCACACAGTTGACGATAATAAGAAAAGCCGTGCAAAGTGCGACATATTTATTATGCCCGATCTGAAAGCATATAATATAATGGATTTTGACCAGGCAGACTCGTTGATTAAATTAGGCAAACTCGCAGCATTAAAGCAATTTGGTAAAATAAAGGCATTGGCCGATTCGATTAAGAGGTTAGGCGCTTTGGACACAGTAAAAAAATTGACACCTATTAAATACTTTGAAATTACAGACATTGTGGTTGAGGGAAATAATAATACACCACGTTCCTATATCCTTTCAAAACTGAATATTGAAGTCCCTTCGAAAGTTACAGCCATACAGCTTGATGAAGCTATGAACCGTGTGCATGGCACGTTGTTATTTAAAAAAGTTACCTATAGTATTGGAAAAAATGAACCAGGCCATATACTCACTATTGAGGTAGAAGAAAGGGCTAAAAGTTTGTTTTCGTTAGGTGTCAATTATAATACTGACTCTAAAGCCAGCATCTATTTAAATTCATCCTGGGTTAATCTGCTCATGCAGGGTTCAAAACTCAGTTTGGATGCTTTGGCAGGCGAAAACCCGCGTATTGATGTTACTTATTTTATTTTTAGCGGATGGAACCCAAAAGGTTCTAAAGCCTACTCAAAAAGGCTGGCGATTCGATTTTGGGTTAGATTTTTCTGCCAGCAATTATGACCTTGTCAATTACAATAATGGACAGAAAATATCAAGCTTTGGATATACTGATATTTCGGGAAACATTTTTGCTCAAACAATTTTCAGAAATTCATACGCATGGGGAATTGGCATCCAGAATGAGTTCAGTTCTATTAAAGCTGAATTCAATCCCTTCAACGCCCAACCTATTGCCTATAAATTTCTTAATGTTTATTCGTATCTGAAATTCGATACATATAATAACTCTTATTTCCCCGAAAAAGGAGTACAATTAAATTATGAAATCCGCTACCTATCTAATTTATATGACAATACAGTGCCTCCAGGGATATTAATCAACGGAAAATGGAGCAATGCAATTCCCATAAATCGAAAGTTTACCATTATTTCCAGTTTGTTTACCGGATTTAGTATTGCCGATTCAGTGCCGGACACATACCAGTATCGGATCGGAGGATTGACCACCTATTATGTAAAATACGGGATACCTTTTGTAGGCGAAAAGTTATTAGAATACAGAAGTCGAAATTACGCTATAGTCCGGTTAGATTTTCAGTATGAGATTTTTAAAAAGAATTTTATAATACTTAATGCAAACGCAGGCAAATTGTCTTCGCTGTTTGAAAATTTATTATCAGGAGGCAACAAATTAACAGGTATCGGGATATCCTATGGTTATTACAGCCTGCTTGGGCCAATTGACTTCACGGTTATGAAATCGCCGGGAAACAATGTAATGGCATACCTGAATGTTGGCTTTTGGTTTTAGAAATGTGGAGATGTGAATATGTGAAGAGGATAGATGTGAAGAGGGAATATGCGAATAGAGAATATGAGAAAAATAAGAATATATTTCCAAATCATCATTTTCAAATCTTCAAATCTTCAAATTGTTTTATAATTCTTTTTTAATCTTCTCCCGTTCCTTTTCATACCCTTTTCTCGGGGCTTCATCGTTTAGTTCATCCATTTGCTTATAAGCCTTTATTAATGCTTTCGGGAGTTCTCCATTGTAAACTATTTTGTAAAATGAAAAGCCGTTGTAAGGGATGTTGTTTTCGGCAGTATTAATTTTTATACGGTTTTCAACAGATTTTTTCTTGAAGGGCAACATAAAAGTTTTTTCTCTTTCTTTATTTAATTGATCGAATTTGTCATTGATAATATCTGTACCAATAAAATTATTGCATTTGTCCTGAATAGTGAACAGAAAATTACCGCGAACATGTTTGTTTAAATAATGGACAAACAAAGATTCCTTCACCGACATTCTTTCAACTTTTATAGAATCATCTTTGGATAAAAACAAAACTTTTTTATTATTAGCCAACAAAAAATATTCTTTTTTGGCTTCAAAAAACAGGATGGATTCTTTTTCTTTTTCTGCATATTGAATAGGATAAACAGAAATTGAATCTTTTGGGTTATGAACCAGAAAATCTGCCATTTTATTTAAAAACCTTTCCTGATCCGACATCAGTGAACTTTGTCGAATTTCCCATTTAAGTGTTAACAATTTCTCGATTTTATTTTCTATATTTTTCACTTCCATTCTATAGGGTGTTGTTGGCGGCTTAACAAAAATATTCCTTACCATGTCTAAGATTACATCTCGAAAATGAAATTTTGGGTTCTTTAAATTGCCGGTTATCGGAATTTCATAGTCAATAACGTTTCCGCGTTCGCGAACAAAGGACATTATTAAAGGCAATGGTATCCAACTTGTATTTTTGTTTCTTATCCGCCTGGTTACACGTGGGTCAATTACCACCAGGTGGTTTTCGCTGTTTATAATGCTGTTTCTCACTTTCCATGTCCCATTGAGTTCTAAAGTGCCCCTGTCTAAAGGAAACGAAGTATATTTTATCAGATACGGGTTAGAAATTGAAACAGGCAAATTTTGAAGGTTATATTTCATATCGAAATTTCCGGTGTCTTTGGGATCTATGCTAAGTGTTACTGATAAATTTCCATAAGGCTGAATACCGGAATTGAAAGATACATCCACCCGTTTGTGTTTTTTGTAAATAGAATCAGAAACTACATAGATAGGGTTTGCTTCTATTGAAAATTTTTCACTTATGGAATAATCATTGAAAATAAAACAGCCGTTGTAAATCGCCAGTTTATTTATTTTATAATTACTATAAAAAAAATTCTTCACAAGTACTTCCAAATATTTGGCAATTTCAATAATCAGGTTAAACCGGGCATGGTCATCATAAACTGCTGAAATGTTGACCCCGTTTTTTCCAAACATCCTTTGCAGGTTGTCTAAAGAATCATACAGTTCATATTTGAAAAAAGGATGGCTTAGAAATAAAGAATCGAACAGATATTTATGTTTTTTCGGGCTTAGTTCATCTATTTTTAAAACCAGGCGGTCAAAAGATGCATAATCATTATGAATATTTCTTCCAAAATGAAAATCGTTCAATGCCACCAATCCTTTTGCAGTTACATTTTCCTCATCGTTTAGTTTTCCGGTTGCTTTAATATCTGCATCGAGGTTGGAACTGAAGGTCCCATAGTTGGTTAAAGCTTTGAGGTATTGTCCTAAAATTTTTAAATCGAATTTATGGACTACAGCAGCAACGCGATAATCAAGGTTATTAAAATTAATTGTAATATTTCCTTTTGCGCTGCCACTCCCGGTACCTGACAATATATAAAAATTTGCCCCGATTGTATCTGCTTTCCAATGCCATCCTGCACTTTCAATATTTACTTCTTTAATAAAATAATTTATTGGAATTACTTTTTCACGATAATAGAAAGTCCCATTTTTTATTGTGACATTAAGAATATTAAATTTGAAGGCTGACGGTGTTGTGTCAGATTTATCAGGAGTGTATCTTACTATCAAATCATCAAAATTTAAATCCTTATTATTTTGAACAATTGTACCCATTGGTTCATCCAATGTGATTTCTGATATTTCGATATTTTTTGATAACAGTTTAAACAGGGCAAAAGTTGCATTGACCCCTTTTGCTGAAAAGAAAACACTATCGCCATTAGGCTCAAAAACTTTAAGATTGCTGATATGGACAAAACCGGTAAAAGGGTTTACATAAACCAGGCCTGTTTTAATTTGCCTTCCGGTATATTTCTCTCCATACTTTATACCCACGTATTTTGCAATGGGCGAAATAAATAATATAACGGCCACAATAGCAATAACGATGGAACCGGTTATAATAATGAATGTCTTCCTTAATTTGTGGGTTTGGGGTTTCATAATTTAATTGTACCTCAGGTTTCATCAGAGGCTGTGTAAAAAGTCAAAAATGGGTGTTGAGTCTGTCCCATACTTTTTAGACAGACTCATTTATCGACCGGTTTGCCAATTATATTTTTCTATGCCCTACTTGATTTTGTCCAGCGAAACCGTAAGGCCAAGCGGATAGAGCGATGTTACCGAGACACGCGATTCTTTCTGGTCATGTAAGTTTACTACCCAATTTGCGACAAAATACCCAAGCGCTGAGGAAATAACAACATCGGACGACCAGTGATTATCTGAATAAACCCGTTGTACTAAACAGAGTGCGGCAGGTATATAAGCAACAACTTTCAAAATATACGAATCGGTATTTTTTGCAAGGACTGTAGAAATAGCCATTGCTGCATCGGCATGTCCTGCAGGAAAAGAATTATAAGGGCTTTTAAACAATGAAAAAGGTTTAAAAACATTTGGGCCATCTCCGTTAAAAGGCCTTGACCGCCCGATTATTGTTTTTGAAGTAAATGAAATTACTTCGGAATAAATCATAGCTTGTGCCATTTCGAAACCGATTTTTTTGGTTTTATTGCTTTTGGCGAGGCTGCCTATTGTATAAAGTGCGATACACGATATGGGGCCGACAAAAAATCCACCCCATTGACCGCCAAATTCCATTAGTATGTTATTTTGAAATGTCGGATGGGCTAAATAAGACTGTTCGCGGATCCTTTCATCGAAGTTATAGAACACAAATGTACCGCCACCGACTATTCCCAGCTTGAGCCAATCATATCCATCCCAACTGGCCGGCGTTTTCAGGAAACTAACTGATTCATGCCCGAATTCTGAAAGGTTGTATTCATTTTGTCCAAAAAGGGAACATTCGCAGATTATTATCAGGAATAATGAAATCATAAATGTTTGCCGGATCGTTTTCATCTTTTATATTTTTAATTATTAATTATATAATAACTATTTATTTAAAAAGTAAAGGTGGATACTTTAATAATGTTATTTGTTACACAACTTTTGATAATTGTTACATAGTTCACACATTTAATTAAAAAACTTCGCCAAGATTCACAAATATTCCATTTGATCCACTTACCCCAAAAGCATAATCCAATGCCAGGTTGGTATTGGAATATTTGTTTAATTTTATCCTGATACCGGCACCAACTCCGGGCCTTATGGCTTTAAACTGGTTTGACGGCCATTCTGAGACCGATTGAACATTAGAAAATATTACTGCACCCAATAAATGGTTTTGAGTTAACGGAAACCGATATTCACTTTCCAAGTATAAAAGGTTTGCCCCTCTGTACCTTCCCTGGATATATCCACGTCCGAGATTTGCTTCCGGGGCCCATTGTGTGCTGGGTAAATCAAGATAGGGTGGTTTTCCTGAAGGGGTCAGCCAATCTAAGTTCCAAAATGCAAGGATATTGTTTGAAGATTCCGGGAAGTTCAGATATTTTCTAAATTCAAGAATCAACGACTGCCAGTTATTATCACTCCCCATCCATTTGGAATGATAACAATAGTTTATCCTTCCCAAAAATCCACCCTGAGGGTTTATTGAATTTCTGCGTGTATCATAAATTGCATCAAAAGCTGGCCCGGATGCAAAAGAGCTATTGGTTTTGCCATAATTATCAAAGTCATGGGTGCTATTTAAAGAAAGAGGTTGCTCTGTAATATTCCAATGATAATCAATATTATAGCCTGGACCAATATAAAAATCAGAAGTAATTTTCCGGAGTACACAATTATATAATTTCAAATAGGAATAGTTCAACTTGTCTTCATCAGCTAACGAGGAGAAACTTCCCAATCCATAGGTTGCCTGAGGATACAATAGATATCTCCAGTCTAAAATAATATTATAATTTTCATCGATTGTCCAAATATTAGCACGTATCGGCATAATAAATTGTTTGTTGACTGTATAAGCAAAGCTGGTGCTGACATTCGTAAGGTTTTTCTGGCTCAGGTAAGATCCATTAACAGCAACATTTAAGGCAACTATCGCAGCAAAGTTGGTTTGGAGTGTATATCCTACTGCAGGAAAAACAGTGAAGTGAACCAATGAAGCCGATCTTTTATCAGACTGGGCTTGATTTTGGAAAGATCCAGAGAAAAATTTCGAGACAATTTCAGGCATATCAACTTCCTGATGGATTTTAACATCTTCAACATGAAATAACCTGATACCATAATTATACAAAAGAAGCAAATCTGTAGAATCTTTTGTAGCTGCAGAATTTATGACAGAAAATAAACAAGCTGATAAAAAAATCAAAATAAACTTCTTGCTGTTCATAGTTTAGATTATTTTCATTGCCGTTGGCTTAAGCCAACGGCAATGAATTAATTATATTACTTTTTAATTTGAACTGTATATTCGTTTGGTATTATTTTATGTCCATGGGTATTTGCAAATACTTTGGTGAATTCGGCGCCGAAATAAAGTATAATAGCTGAATAATAAACCCAGGCAAGAATTAAAATGATGGAGCCTGCAGCGCCGTATATAGAAGCAATGTCGTGATGTCCGAGGAAAATACCGATTGCAAATTTACCAATCATAAAAAGAAAGGCAGTGAAGGATGCCCCGGTGATACAATCCCGGAGGGCTATTTTCCCATCCGGCAAAGTCTTGAATATGATGCTGAATAAAAGGGTTATAATAACGAAAACGATGAGTGTATTGACAACATTTAATAAAATTATGGCATCATGAGGGAAGCTGATTGCCAAACTTTTATTGAGAATGTCAATTAAAGAATTTATGATTAAACTAACCAATAATATAAACCCAACAGAGCCGATCATGGAAAATGACATAAGCTGGTTGAACATAAATTTTACTAAACCACGTTTTGGTTTTGCTTTAATTCCCCAAATTATATTAATGGAGTCCTGGATTTCGGAAAACACGCCTGATGCCCCGATCAATAAAATAATTATACCTGTTATTGTAACAAATGCATTGCTGTTTGAAAGTTTTACATTTTTTATTATTTCCTGGATTTGCAGTGCGGCGCCGTTTCCTACCAGCCCGTTAATCTGCCCGAAAATTTCTCCCCTTACTGCATTGGCGCCAAAAAATATCCCACTCATGGAAATAATGATGATAAGCAATGGGGGCAATGAGAAAATGGTATAATAGCTTAATGCTGCACTTAATTTAAGGCCATTATCTGCAATAAATCCTTTGAAGGCTTCTTTAAGAAGGTTCCTTGCCTTTTTTGCCCAATTTTTTATTTGCTTCATACCTTCAATAATTCCTTTAGGCCACCTCTTAATTCAAATAAATAAACTATATAGTGTTTAGCCATTAGCACATTAAATAATTATTTTTGGGCCTGGTCAAGATCAATTGAAATTGAAGGGGGATAAACAGAAGTAACATTAATACGGTGCCTTTTTCCTTCGTGCAAATCTACTACCCAATTACCGGCAAAATAGCCAACGGCAGCAGCCGGAATTACATCCGACGGCCAATGTTGGTCCTGGTAAATACGTGAGAATATAGTGAATGCGACAGGCGCATAAGCTAAAATTTTTAAAAAAGTTGAATGTGCATGACGCGACATAACCGTGGAAAGCGCCATGGCGCTGGTTGTATGTCCGCTGGGGAAGGAATGAAAATGATCATCCAGGAGTGTGAATGGATGATAAACGAACGCATTATTCTCATAAGTAGGCCTTGCCCTGCCAATGATAACTTTAAGTACTTCGGTATAAGCTTCTGCGTAAAGCCCTCCTTGCAATAATTCAATTGAAATTTTTTTTGCAGAATTATCATTAACTGTCCATCCATATATACCAAATAATGCAGCTACTCCGCCAATAGAATACCACTCTCCATAAACCCTGCCCGCCACAATTGGAACGCTGTAATAATAGCGTTGATGACCCTGGGTTGAATTGGAGATTGTTTGGTCCAAAGGCATTACTGCAAATGTTGCGGCAGCTACTGCACCGACCCTAAGCCAATCCCTACCTGTCCATAAAAAAGGCTGTTTAGCGTACAAATATGTTTCGTGTGCAAATTGAGGTAAACTGTATATCCTGCCTTCCTCTTTCTTTTCACCTTTCGTTTCGGGAATAGTACTTTCCTTTATTTCCTCTTTCTTTTCCCCTTTCGTTTCAGGAATACTATCTTTCTTCTGTTCCTTATTTTCCGGTTTTATCTCCCCTTTCATTTCGGAAACCGTATCTTTCTTCACTTCCTGGGCGATTGTAAGTGTTTGAATAGTAATGATGAAAAGAAATAATATGAGAAATTTCTTCAACATTAGTTTTAATTTTAATGTGCTGATGTGCTGATTAAAATTGTTCATTATTCATTGTCAATTATAATCTCCCCTCCGCTGGGAATCTTCCAAATAAAGCAGCAGGAATATTTTTTGTTCTGATCGCACTGCATGAAAGGAAGTAGAGTTATTAAGATACCGGTCATCGAAATATATAAAATCTTCAAAACCAATATTCAGGGATTTGTAAAGGTTCACAGTAATCCTTGGTTTTAAAATGCTGATGAAATTATTTCCAATTAAACCCTGGACATTATTAATCATAGCGTTAAAGGTGTGGACCATATAATAATAGTACACCACTGATGCATCCGCATATTTGCCTAAATTAAGCATACATTCAAATTTTCCCTGATATCCATAACAAAAATTGTAATCTCTTATATGCAAAGTATCAGGGCCAAACTGCGTGCTGTTTGCCGCAAAAGGCACTATTGCCAAATTAGCCCTTGTGTAAAGGTTAATTGTACTGCTAATAGGTAATTTGGTAATTACACCGCCACCGAAACCAATAGTCATTAACTCAAATAATTTACTATCCCAATAATCATTGTATTGAAATCCCCCCATGAGCATGGACATATTTCCCAGCTGCAAATTTTTGCCGAATAAGATTCCATAGCCGATCATGTTATCGACATATTTTCTACCCACACCATAATCTGCATCTAAACGAAGTTTGAAAAAATCATAAGGTTTTCGTGGACGGTCTTCAAACGGGTTTCCATAATCAATTTGAAGGTTGATCATTTCACTGTTGGTACCATTACCCAACATGCTTTGTGATTGATCATCTATTCTGTGCACTCCTGTATAAAAGGAAATATTGACCGGGTTTTTCTCGTAAACTTCTTTATTGGTTGTCCGGAATGATTTTCCCTGCAACAGCCTGTTAAAACCTCTTACGGGATCAATTAATCCGGCTGCTATTTCACGGAAAACCCTTTCGCTTCCTACTGTGCGGTCGTCAAGAACATCCGAGCTTAAGCGGTAAAATATTTCTCCAAAAAATGCGCCTCCGATAGATGTATTGATCAGATCATTTCTTTCCGGGATACCGTTTTCCCCAAACATCTTCCACATCCAGGCGCCAGCCAATGAAAAGGCAAATGATTCATAAAAATTATATCCGGTCGAACGGGCTGCATTAAAATACATGGAACCACAATAAGGATGTAAAAAAAAGTTCATGTGGAACGGATCCTGGCTCCATTGCCATCCATTACTCCACGGCCATCCGGCTTTTAAGTTGCGCTTCATTGTACTAAAATTAGTATTGGAATAATTTAAATTTAAAGCAAACCTGTCTGTTAAATTTAATAAGAAATTGATTGAAGTAACCTCAACGGCAGGAATCCAGAGGGAATACTTTTTGTTATATTCCTTATCGTCACGGAGTAAATCACCGTACCTGTTATAAACTGTTTTATCAATAAGCACACTTTTTAAAGGTTCGTTACCGGTTGAATCTGAGTGCTCTTTTGTTTTTCTGTCATTGATCTTATCCAATTGCTTATCAACATTGCCTTTGTTCGGTTTTATTGTATCGGCTTTGGCAGTTGGCTGAGCATAAATAATTTGAGAAAATAAAAGAGATAAGGCGAAAATGTAAATTGCTTTCATTTTTTGTTGAATTATTTAAAATGAATGATAAATATTTAAAATATGAGAATCAAGAGCCAGGAACTAAGATTGAAAACATTCAATACCAGAACGTAATAAATTAATGTCGCAGATTAATAAATTAGTTGTACCTGACAAAGCTGATGTTTTTCAAATAGGCCTTACTTCAATGATAATTTTTTTAACCAGTCCCGCTTTGACAGATTATTGAAATCAATCTGCATTTACCATTAACCTGCCATCTGGCAGAAAATGTTTGTTTTCCAACTTTCACCCCAGCCTGTTCTGTCATTCAGGGCCGGGGCAAAAGCTGAAGAGTCATGAAATGTATTAATCTTACAAAGAAGAATTAACAACAAAGCTAATGTCATACTTTCACTTATGTTTTACATAACTTTTGGAAAATGTTACATCATTCACACATTTGTAAAAATGCTGGCTTTTGGGTATTGGCTGTTGGCGATAAGAAATTGAACTAACAGCTAAAAGCCAATACCTATTAATTCTACTTTGGTAAATTGTATTTATTTGAATAGTTGTAAATTAATTCATTTAAAAAATAAGGTAATAAGGTCGAAAACATCATTTGAATATTCTACTAAGGTTCTTTTCAGTATTAGGGTTTAAGCTTTTTATTCAACCTTATTTTATTTTTCAAACCTTAGTAGAAATTAAGCAACAAAATATCTAACCTTATTAACACGTTCAAATTGAATATATTCAGATTGAATTTTAATTTACCAAAGTAGAATTAACTAATACCTAATAGCCAATACCTAATAGCCAATACCAAATACCAAATACCTATACATTTTATTGATATATCACTGCTGCAGGTTTCCCAATTTCGAAATCCCGGAAGCCAAAATCAGTTGTACTAAATGAGTCCGTTTTAAAAATATCCTGTCCCTTCCCCGGAATTAATGGATAAAATGCAATGGATATTTGAAATGTACTTAAAACAAGGTTCTCATTTCTAATTAAAACGCCTAATCCTATCTGAGAATATACCCTGCTGTTTTTAAACCTGGTTGCGGTATTGCCAAGCATTCCAAATGAACAATTAATAAAGGGGCCAAAATGAAAACCAATTAAGTTCCACGGTGTGTACGATTGTGTCTGCAATATAAATAACAGGCGGCTTGTGCCTGACAATACAACACTGTTAAATCCACCAATTCCATAACCCTGATTGAGGGTTAAACTATCTTTTGAGAACCGGTTTATGCCAATTGTAACCTGTGGTTTTACAAATTGCCTGAATTTCCAATTCCCAATTTCAATTAATCCCGTAAAATAATTTACGCCGGCTGTAAAAACTCCCTGTTCAGCATGAAATGCATGAAAGAAAGTCCCGTATTCGAAGTTGGAACTAAGGTACCCCCACGGATAATAAAAACCTGAAGAAATACGTGCGCCAAAATATAAACGGTCAATATTGTTTTTTACCTGGTAACCGCCCGTCAGGTTATAAACCCTTCCGACAGGTACATCTTCTTTTACACCATAATTAAAAATAAATTTATCCTGTACATATTTTCGTGTTGATATTCCAAAGCTTGCCAGGTACATATTTTCATTAGAAATTATATGCTGCGGATCAAATATTTCATCAGGCTTTTCGAGATAGCGGATTTTCGAAAAACGTACAGCAGAAATAAAATTTGTCGCGCGGTCAAGCTCTGTAATGCCTTTGAATATTTGAATGGCATTGCCCGCCCAATAATCCTGTGAATTAAATTTATAACTATGCAAAACGAACAGCGGATCGCTTGTATGAATGGAATCCTGGCGAAATTGCTGTGTAAAATTTATACCTGCCGCCCACTTTGCAAAAGGCGAAAAAAACGGACGGTCAACAGCAAAACTTTTGATAAAATTATTATAACCGTCAATTCCATAATGCAAAGTTGAGTTAATGAATGTATTCCGAATGTTTGGAATGTAATAATTTATATTCAAAGCGCTAATTCCATTAGTAAAATTATTGATAAAACCAATTTGAGATTCGTGCCCCAACCCTGCAAAATTTTTATCGGATAATTTAATGGACATGCTTGAATTGGAAGCTGCAATATCAGGAATAAAGCTCCATTTATCCAATTCGTAAATAAAAATATCAACAGAGTCGGAGTTATTTGGTACAAACCTTACAAAAAATGAAAGATCGCTTACATAATCCCTGCTTCGCACCAATCGTTCAGATTCTTTTACAAGCAATGAATCAAATTTTTGATTTTGGTGGATAAGTAAAAGGTTTCGAATTGTTATGTTTTGTGATTTAACATGCAACTTATTTCCTGCAACAGATAATCTGTTGTGCGGCACTACAATGATGTCGGCAATTAAATAGCCAAACGGGCAAGTGTTTCAATATTAATATACCTGATTGTTTTTCCTTCATAAGCCCTGTATGGTGTTTGTATAAGTTTTGCATATATTTTCTTTTTAACTTCTTTTTTTGAGAATGAAGCAACCGGTCTGAAAAATAAATGGAAAATAAACTTGGTAAACCTGCTATGATTTGAATAGGATTCAATATTCGCATAAAGATGGGTTGAATCTGTTTTGGCAGGAGTTTTCTGTGCAAATGCTAAATCACTTGTTACAATTGAAACAAAAAGAAGTATGACGATATTTTTGAACCACTTTTGCACTTTCCGTTTTTGAATACTTTGAAGATGCCATTTTAACAGAATAATTATTATTTCTTTTCGTCTTTATTTTTTAGTCCTTTTGCCTTTTTTTCATCAGCATCATTTTTCTTTTTTTCATCTGCTTTTTCTTTCTTTTTAAAATAGCCTTTAAAAAGGAAATTATGCTTTGCCGCATCCATATTTTCATTTAATCCCTTGCTGCTTTTTCTTAGGTTCACGATGGTCTGATCGATGTTACCTGCAATTGTTGTATCCTGGATCAATCTCCCGAGTGTTCCTTTTCCACTGTTCACTTTAACCATAATTTCAGCCAACTGTTCAGAAATAATTGCTGCATTATTTGCAGCTATTTTGAGGTCTGCCATGATCGCATCTGTTTCAATTGGCTCCCTGGTGGCAATTTGTTGCCCAGCTTTTACCATTGGGGCATCTTTACTGCCCTGGGTTATAGTTAAAAGGCGATCACCGATAATCCCAGCAGAACCTATTCCTGCTTCGCAATCTTCTTTAATAAATTGCTGGACATTTTTCCTGATTAACATGTCAACCTGCACATTTGAGCCATCAATAATTTTAATGTTATCGACTGTGCCTACATTGATCCCTGAGAACCGGATATTGTTTCCAACCTGTAATCCGCTTACATTATCAAAAGTTGCAGTAAGCTTAAAAACAGGGTTAAATAGATTTTTTTGCTTGCCAATTAAGAAAATAGCAATTACAAAAAGTGCCAGGCCGCCTGCAATAAAAAGCCCAAGCCGTACTTTGAATTTTGGTGTGTTCGTATCCATATTTTTTGGTATTTGGTATTAGGTATTAGGTATTAGGTATTAGGTATTAGGTATTTGGTATTTGGTATTTGGTATTTGGTATTTGGTATTTGTTCCAATACCCAATACCTAAAACCCTATTTAAAAAATGATCTTATAAACTTATTATCTGACTTTTCAAACTCTTCTATATTTCCTTCTTTATACACTTCACCGCTATGTAACATAATAACACGATTTGCAGTAGTGCGGGCACATTCAATATCATGTGTGATGATGATAGATGAAGTTTTATATTTTTCCTGGACATCATTGATGAGCGAACTTATTTCATTTGATGTTATTGGGTCCAGCCCGGTCGTAGGCTCATCATACAACATTATCAGGGGGTCAATAATTATTGTCCTTGCCAGGCTTATCCGCTTTCGCATTCCACCTGATAGTTGCGATGGCATTTTATTTAAGGCATCGTATAAACCAACATTTTCCAAGACCTCTTTTACTTTTTCACCAATTTCTTTTTGAGTAAGGTTCTTTCTTATCCTTCGCAATGGAAATTCCAGATTCTGTCTTACAGTCATCGAATCATAAAGTGCACCACTCTGAAAAAGGAAACCGATTTTCTTTCTCAACTCACTTAAATCATTACTATTTAATTCACTTACATTTTCCCCAAGCACATTAATTGTACCGTCATCGGGATTTAATAAACGAACTATACATTGAATCAGGACGGATTTACCTGAACCTGATTTTCCGAGTACTACCAGGTTCTCCCCATTAAAAAGTTGCAACGATACATTTTTTAACACTTCCTGTTTACCAAATCCTTTTCTCAGGTTATTTATTTCAATAACCTGATTATCTGTCTTTATTTTATCAACAACATTCATTATTTTAGTTATTATTCAATAGTGCATAGTGCATAGTGCTTTGCACTGGGCACTGGGCACTCAGCACTGTGCACTATATTCACCAAAGCATATCAGTAATTTGAACCGCAATCATATCTACAATTATCACCAGTAATGAAGAAAGCACCACAGCTGAATTCGCAGCAACACCAACGCTCTCAGTTCCACGCCCGGCGGTATATCCTTTATAGCATCCAACGAAACCTATCACCCCTCCAAAAAAGAACGATTTAATGACAGCTGGAATAAAATCCAAAAAATGTACCTGGCTAAATGCCTGTGAAAAAAACAATATAAAATTTACATCGCCTTTAATATTAGCTCCCACCCAGCTTCCTAATATTCCCAGTGCATCAGCATATAATACCAAAATAGGTATCATCAATGTAGCTGCCAAAACCCTTGTAACGACCAAAAATCTCATGGGATTGGTAGAAGACACTTCCATGGCGTCAATCTGTTCTGTAACTTTCATTGAGCCTAACTCTGCACCCATGCCTGAACCTACTTTACCGGCACATATCAAAGCTGTTATAACAGGGCCATTTCCCTGATAAGAGAAACTGCTACCATTGCCGGGAGCATGGAAATTGCACCGAAATTTGCAAGCACAGGCCGCGATTGAATAGTAAGCACTAACCCAATAATAGTACCTGTTACTGAAATAAGCGGTAAAGTTTTATATCCAATTTGAAAACACTGGCGCAAAAATTCTTTGAATTCAAAATCGCGAGAAAAAGTTTCTTTGAACGTTCGTGATATAAATAAAAAGATATTGGCTATTTCAGTAAAGAAACCGCTTGCTTTTTCAGTTTTGCCAATAGTTTTTTCGCTAAGCTTAATTGTATGTTTAATTGCGACATTCCGCAGATTTGGAATTACTTTGACAATTGGAAATTTATTTTTCATTCGTTTGTTATTTACTTTAAGATTTCATTTTTAAAATCTTGTGACCGGTTTAATACTTTACATAACGAATTTGTTAATCTTACATATTTATTTGTAATGTACTAATCCTTAGTATTCCTCGTCTTGGTTCTTTCGTTCTATATATTATTGAAATATTATATCAGGCTGAAAAACATATTGAGAAGAATAATCTCTATTGTCTGTTAGCGGGATTTGGTAAGCCAATCCTAACAGAAAATCTTTGTTAAATTTTACCTTGACACCGCCAAGCAAATTGAAAACAGGACGTGTACTTGTCTGCGTAACACCTGAAACCTCAGAAACAAGAAATATTCTTTTTGATACTTTAACAACCAATGAAGCGCTGCCTTCTGCTAAATCTTTTAGCGGATTATAGTGCAATACCTGGTCAAATGCAAAGTGCGAATTTGATAAGGTTGCCGCATAACCAACCAATGTGTAAATGCTTCGTGTATGGGCTTCCCACCAGGGAAACTCAAATTCAATGAAGGGAGAAAATCCACATAATCCATTTTCGCTTTTCAACACTGAAAATTGAAACATTGCATCTATTACTGGAAATTGAAGGCTTTCTTCAATCATTGGGTTATAGAACAAAGCCTTGCCATCCAAATAAAATGTGACGGTCTTTGAGAGGCCTGTTGCAACCTGAAAATTAAATTGTGTTTTTGTTTTTCCATCATTTATGGTTGGTAAAGCCGCCATTTTTAAATCAAAGTTGCCAACATTTATCGGAACTCCCATTTGAGTATAGAAAGCCGAAGGTATCATCATATTATTCTGGATATCCATCGAATCTTTCTGTTTAATGTCTGATGTATCCGCTATTTGCTGACTATAGCCTTCAAATATGCTGATTGATAAAACAATGAAACAAGATAAGGTAAATTGTATAAGCCTCCTAATTAAACTTAAATTGATTATCATTTTATATAAATCTATTTTGCCAATAAATTATCACAGTTCTAAGGTGATTTATTCTATCCCAACGGGTATTATTCAACTATATTAATAAGTTGAATGATTCACACATTAAGTAATGTTCCTATTTTCTTTCACCCTCATGTTCATGATCCTCCTTCATATCTTTGCCATTCTCGTGTGAATCGCCTTTCTCCTTGGCATGTTCGGCTCTTTTGTCATTACCGTGGCCAACTTCTTTGTTACCATGTTTTTCATCACGTTCAATCTTTGCACCGGCTCTTTCTCTTCCTGGCCTTTCACCTATCGTTCTCTGTGCCTCCCTGTGATATCCTCTTCCATATTTCGTCTTATGCTCAGCGAAATGTGTATAAGGGGTATTGCCGCGATAGTCCGTCATCACTACTTTATATCCACCGTATAAATCGTAATTTCTGTACCGCGCAGGAAGATAACCTCTATGTACCCAAACCCCGCCTTCATAATAAATAAACATGGATGATTGTACATCATAATAAGCTTCCACATCGGGAAGGTAGTAATAACGCGCTCCGGAATATCCGGCACTAACCCCACGCCGGAGGTGAACCAATAGTTACGCCTACTGCAATTTGAGCTGACACTGTATTTGTAAAAAACAATGCCAATCCGATAATGATTAATTTTAAAGTTTTCATTTTATTTGATTTTAAATTGTGAATTAATCTTCAATCAACAAAGTTGCGCCTCTTTAAAGAATTATGTTTTACACAACTTTGAAAATAAGTTACATCATTCACACATTAATAATAAAGTTTGCTAAAAACAAAAAGCCCATCGCGAAAGAGCAGTGGGCTTTTAGTTGTCTAATTATTAATTATTTTGCAATAAGTTTGCCTGATTGAATTGTTTTATCATTGTCAATCAGTTTGTAAAAATATATTCCATAAGGAATACCTTTCGTTTCAAGAGTAGATAATTGTTTTGTGATGATTGTATTTATCACCTCAATTCCCAAAACATTGTAAATCTTCAATTGGTATTTGGTATTTTGCGATGCATCATTGACGTTTATGCTTATTGAAGTTGTGAAAGGGTTCGGGTAAATAGCTACTGTTTTATTTGTAATTCCGGCATCCAAAGTATCAATATATGTGGCAACATATACTCTTAGTGATACTTTTATCGAAGTATCATTTGGTAAATATGTCCCAGTTATAATTACATAATAGTTTGAAGCAGCATCGGAAACATTTACAGGATTTATTGTTAGCGTATTAGAAGTTGTACCCGTTACAGTTCCCCCATCAGTCAATGTCAAATCTCCTTTTCTCCACTGATAGATAAGGCCCGTTCCTGTTGCACCCACCGTAAAACTTACAGCATCTCCATCGATTGCTTTTTGGTCGGTGGGTTCTGTAGTAATATTTGGGGCAGAGTTTACTATTAAAGAAACATATATTGATGTATCATTTGGCGGATAATTTCCCGTAACAATAACATTATAGTTGTCTGTAGCATCAGAAATGCTAACAGGATTAATTATAAGTGTACCAGATGTTGCTCCTGATATATTTCCTCCATTGTTTAAATTTACATCTCCTTTTCTCCACTGATATATGAGACCTGTCCCTGTTGCAATTACCGAGAAACTTACTGAAGTGCACGTAATACATGCTATCTGATTGGTAGGTTCTGTGATAATTTTTGGTGCAGAGTTAACTACTAAAGAAGCATTTATTGAAGTATCATCAGGCGCAATTAACCCTGAGATTACAACATTGTAATTTGATGCAGCATCGGAGATATTCACTGGATTAATAGTAAGTGTGTTAGAAGTTGCACCAGAAATATTTCCACCATTACTCAGAATTATAACTCCCTTTCTCCACTGATAATTAAGATTTGACCCAGTCGCTTCTACTGAAAAACTTATCGGACTTCCGGCAATTGCCGTTTGATTGGCAGGTTCAGTAATAATGTTTGGTGCAGAATTGACTATTAATGCAACATTAACCGAAGTATCATTTGGGACATATGTTCCAGTAATTACAACATTATAGTTAGCAGCAGCATTTGAAATATTTGCGGGATTAATTGTAAGCATGTCAGAAGTTACGCCAGAAATATTTCCACCATTGAACAATATAGAATCTCCTTTTCTCCACTGATAAGTAATGCCAGTTCCTGTTGCTGTCACCGAAAAACTTACTGCATTTCCGGCGAGAACTGTTTGATTGATAGGCTCTGTTGTAATTTTCGGAACAGTGTTAACTACTAAAGGAACACTAATTGATGTATCATTTGGAATGCAAGTTCCACTGACAATAACATTATAATTAGCTGCAGAATCAGAAAAATTCAAAGGATTGAATGTAAGTTTT
This sequence comes from uncultured Bacteroidota bacterium, assembly GCA_963726845.1. GTDB lineage: Bacteria > Bacteroidota > Bacteroidia > Bacteroidales > DTGW01 > CAVSGB01. Next base: position 22,620 of record CAVSGB010000134.1, read on the forward strand.
GCAGATTTTGAGCCTGAAATATTTCCTGCATCGGTTAAGTTAATCTCTCCTTTTCTCCACTGATAAGTAAGACCAGTACCTGTAGTGACGACTGAAAAGTTAACCGGACTTCCAAGGAGCGCTGCCTGGTTGGCAGGTTCAGTTGTAATATTTGGAGCAGTGTTAACTATAAGTGAAACATAATTTGAAGTTTCGTTTGGTAAACATGTCCTTGTGATTACAACATTATAGTTTGTTGCAGCATCGGAAATGTGTACAGGATAAATTATTAGTGTATCTGAAGTTGCGCCTGAAATATTTTCTCCATTAATTAAGTCGACATCTCCTTTTCTCCACTGATATGTAGTACTAGTACCTGTTGCTGCTACCGAAAAACTTACTGCATTTTCAGCACATATTGTCTGAGATGTAGGTTGTGTGATAATGCTTGGAACAATGTTAACCGCTAAAGAAACATTTATTGAAGTATCATTTGGTGTACAAGTTCCACCAATAACAACATTGTAATCTGACGCAACATCTGAATTATCAGCTGGATTAAATGTAAGCATGGCTGAAGTTGCACCAGAAATATTTCCTCCATCAGTCAAATTTGACGCTCCCTTTCTCCATTGATAGTTAATACCTGTCCCTGTTGCAGATACTGCAAAATTAGCAGAATTACCAGCGCATGTTGTTTGATTAGCAGGTTCTGCGGTAATTCTTGGAGCGGCATTTACTGATACAATAACTGAATTTGTTTTCTGGCAATCCGTTGCTGTAATGGTTTCTATCAACGTATAGGTAGTTGTTGAAGATGGACTTGCGACAGGATTAGCCATTATTGCCGAGCTCAGTCCGGTTGTTGGTATCCATGAGTATGTGTTTCCTGGTGTAGATGGAACTCCTATAGTTACGCTTTTGCCGTTACAAATTGTAGCATTGTTCCCGGTTGTTGCAGTAGGAAGAGGATTAACTGTAATAGTAACAGAATTTGTTTTCTGACAACCAGTTGCAGTTATAGTTTCCGTTAAAGTATAGGTCGTTGTTGCAGTCGGACTTGCAATTGGGTTAGCTATAGAAGACAAATTAAGATCGTTTGATGGGATCCATAAATAAGTGTTACCTAAAATTGAAGAAGCTCCTATAGTTATATTATTGCCTAAACAGATATTTGCATTACTTCCGGTTGATGCAGTTGGTAATGGATTGACTGTCACCGTAACAGAATTTGTATTCTGACAACCAGTTGCTATAATAGTTTCGGTCAATGTGTATGTTGTTGTAAGAATAGGAGTTACAATTGCATTAGCTATAGTTGAAATAAATCCGGCAGGAGTCGAACTCCAGTTGTAAGTGCTTCCAATTTTAGTCTCTGCACCGAGCTGGGAACTCTCGTCCAGACAAATGGCCCTGTCAGCTCCTGCAATACCTGCTGGCGTTACAGGCTGAATATTGATAACAACATCTGCTGACGCTCCTGAAGTACATCCTACAGCATTGGTAACTGTATAATTATATGTTGCTGTGGTAATGCCGGATATGGTAGTACTTGCTGTTGAACCCGATATTGATCCAGGGTTAATAACCCAGCTTCCAGCCGGTAATCCGCTTAATACTACGCTTCCTGTTGCTGTTGCACAGGTTGGCTGTGTTATTGTCCCTACTGACGGGGCTAATGAAGTTACAGGTTGTGCATTGATTACTACATTTGCTGACGCTTCTGAAGTACATCCTGCTGCATTAGTAACTGTATAAATATATGTCCCTGTTGTTAAGCTGGATATTGTAATACTTGCAGTTGAACCAGATATGCCTCCCGGATTTATAACCCAGTTTCCTAATGGCAAACCGCTTAGTAATACACTACCGGTTGCCGCAGTACAGGTTGGTTGAGATATTATACCAACAACCGGAGCTTTGGGTGTTACAGGTTGTGAATTGATAACTATATCTGTTGAAGCTTCTGAAATACATCCTACGTTGTTGGTAGCTGTATAATTATATATAGTACCTGCTGTTAAGCCTGAAATTGTAGTACTTGAAGCTGATCCTGCAATTGCACCCGGATTAACTACCCAGTTACCTGCAGGTAAACTGCTTAATAGTATACTTCCTGTAGCTGTTGCACAATCTGGTTGTATTATTGTTCCTACCAACGGCGCTAAAGATGTTACAGGTTGTATGTTGATTACAACATTGGTTGTTGTTAAAGATGCACATCCTGCCGCATTGGTAACCGCATAATTGTATGTTGTACTTGCAATTAAGCCAGATATTGTAACGCTTGCTTTTGAACCTGTTACTCCTCCCGGGTTAATAATCCAGTTTCCTAATGGCAAACCGCTTAAAAGTACACTACCGGTTGCCGCAGTACAAGTTGGTTGAGTTATTATTCCAACAATAGGAGCAATGGGTGTTACAGGTTGTGAATTGATTACAACATCTGTTGACGCTACTGAAATACAACCTATAGAGTTGGTAACCGTGTAATTATATGTTGTACTAACAGTTAAACCTGAAATTGAAGTACTTGAGGTTGAGCCTGCAATTGCACCCGGATTGATTGTCCAGTTACCTGCCGGTAAACCGCTTAATAGCACGCTTCCTGTTGCTGCTGCACAAGTCGGTTGGGTTATTGTGCTTACAACCGGGGCTGATGAAGTTACAGGTTGGGCATTGATGACTATATTAGCTGATGTTAATGAAGCGCATCCTGCAGCATTGGTAACTGTATAATTTTGATTTCCAGTTGCTAAGCCCGACAAAGTAATACTTGCCGTTGTACCAGTTACCCCTCCTGGATTAATTGTCCAGTTTCCTAATGGCAAGCCGCTTAAAACAACACTTCCTGATGCGTTCACACAGGTTGGTTGAGTTATTGTTCCTATTAGTGGTGCTATAGGTGTTGAAGGTTGTGAATTGATTATAATATCAGCAGATTCTGATGAAGAACAACCGAATGCATTGGTGACAGAGTAATTGTATATCCCTGTAGTTAAGCTGGTTATGTTGGCACTTGTAGTTGAACCAGCAATTGCACCAGGATTAATTGTCCAGTTACCTGCTGGTAAACCACTTAATGCAACATTTCCTGTCGCTATTGTACAGGTTGGTTGAGTTATTGTTCCTATTAACATTGCTGAAGGTATAGTATTTACTGTAAGGGTTGCAGCATTTGATGTTGCATTATTGGCTTCTGAGCAATTTGTTACATAACTTCGATATTGATAACTTCCATTAACGGTAATTCCACTTACACCAAGGATTGAAGAAGTCTGATTACTATAAACAGCTCCTGCTGGAACGCCATTTGCGACATTTACCCATGTGCTGGAATTATAATATTGCCATTGATAGGTAAAAGGGGCAGCACCAGTTGTAATTACTGCAAAAGTAGTGCTTCCTGATGTAATACACATACTGTTATCTACAGGTTGTGTACCTATACCAACTGATACGCATGCAGGAACAACTGTTACAGTTACAGTAAATGTTGCTCCAACACAAAACCCTGAAGTGGGGGTTATTGGATATATTGCTGTACCTGTTCCAGAGGGAATGGTCAAGATTCCGCTAATATTTGTCTGTGGACTTGGTTGTGCACTTCCTCCTGTAACTCCACCGGAATATGATGGTAATGCCCAGATATACGTGGTTCCAATAGGAACTCCACTTGGAGTTACTGTAAATGTTCCACCAGATATTATTGTAGTTGTTTGATCAATAACGCTAACTGTTACCGGTTGAGCCGCAATGACAATATTGGCCGATGCCACTGAAGTACATCCTGCAGCATTGGTAACTGTATAATTGTAAGTTCCGGTTGTTAAACCCGAAAGGGTTGTACTTGCAGTTGAACCTGCTATAGCCCCCGGATTAATTGTCCAGCTGCCTGCCGGTAAACCGCTTAATACTTCGCTTCCTGTTGCTGTTGCACAGGTTGGTTGTGTTATAATTCCTGCTAAAGGCACTGCTGGTAAAACTGGTTGTGCAGCGATAACTATATTGGCTGATGCTGCAGGAATACATCCTGCTGCATTGGTAACTGTATAATTGAATGTTGTACTTGCAGCTAAACCTGACAAAGTAGTATTTACTGCAGAACCTGCTATACCTCCCGGATTAATTGTCCAGCTGCCAGAAGGTAGGCCGCTTAATAATACACTCCCTGTAGCAGTCGTACAGGTTGGTTGTGTAATTGCACCTACTGTAGGAGCCACTGATGTTACCGGTTGAGCCGCAATGACAATATTGGCCGATGCCACTGAAGTACATCCTGCAGCATTGGTAACTGTATAATTGTAAGTTCCGGTTGTAAAGCCCGAAAGGGTTGTACTTGCAGTTGAACCTGCTATAGCCCCGGATTAATTGTCCACTGCCTGCCGGTAAACCGCTTAATACTACGCTTCCTGTTGCTGTTGCACAGGTTGGTTGTGTTATAATTCCTGCTAAAGGCGCTGCTGGTAAAACTGGTTGTGCAGCGATAACTATATTGGCTGATGCTGCAGAAATACATCCTGCTGCATTGGTAACTGTATAATTGAATGTTGTACTTGCAGCTAAACCTGACAAAGTAGTATTTACTGCAGAACCTGCTATACCTCCCGGATTAATTGTCCAGCTGCCAGAAGGTAGGCCGCTTAATAATACACTCCCTGTAGCAGTCGTACAGGTTGGTTGTGTAATTGCACCTACTGTAGGAGCCACTGATGTTACCGGTTGAGCCGCAATGACAATATTGGCCGATGCCACTGAAGTACATCCTGCAGCATTGGTAACTGTATAATTGTAAGTTCCGGTTGTAAAGCCCGAAAGGGTTGTACTTGCAGTTGAACCTGCTATAGCCCCGGATTAATTGTCCGCTGCCTGCCGGTAAACCGCTTAATACTACGCTTCCTGTTGCTGTTGCACAGGTTGGTTGTGTTATAATTCCTGCTAAAGGCGCTGCTGGTAAAACTGGTTGTGCAGCGATAACTATATTGGCTGATGCTGCAGAAATACATCCTGCTGCATTGGTAACTGTATAATTGAATGTTGTACTTGCAGCTAAACCTGACAAAGTAGTATTTACTGCAGAACCTGCTATACCTCCCGGATTAATTGTCCAGCTGCCAGAAGGTAGGCCGCTTAATAATACACTCCCTGTAGCAGTCGTACAGGTTGGTTGTGTAATTGCACCTACTGTAGGAGCCACTGATGTTACCGGTTGAGCCGCAATGACAATATTGGCCGATGCCACTGAAGTACATCCTGCAGCATTGGTAACTGTATAATTGTAAGTTCCGGTTACTAAGCCCGAAAGGGTTGTACTTGCAGTTGAACCTGTTATAGCCCCCGGATTAATTGTCCGCTGCCTGCCGGTAAACCGCTTAATACTACGCTTCCTGTTGCTGTTGTACAGGTTGGTTGTACCATAATTCCTACCAAAGGTGTTGCCGGTGTTACAAGTTGTGTATTGATCGTAACTATTGTTCCAGTCGAAATACAACCGCCAGAATTTTTTGCAGATACATTATACATACCTGTTGGTACAAGTGTAAATGTCCCTGTTGTATTTGCATAAGATAAACCATCAATGCTATAAGTCATGCCTATGCCGGTAGGCGCAGTAATAGTGATTGTCCCGGTGTTTATAGTGCAGGTGGGTTGAAGGGTTGCACTGACAGATGGTGCGGCAGGTAATGGATTTATAGTTACGGCTAAACTATTGGCCGCACTTGTTCCACAGCCGTTGCCTGCAGTTACGGTGATATTTCCGTTCTGTCCTGCTGTTCCTGTAGTGACGGTGATGCTATTGGTACCAGTACCTGCTGTAATACTCCAGCCTATGGGTACTGCCCATGTATAGGTTGTTGCATTTGCTACTGCTGTTATGTTATAGGTTTGTCCGGTCAGTGCAGGGCATTGTGCTGCTGTTCCTGTTATTGCACCAGGTGTTGCAGGTGCTCCCGAAGTGACGGTTACCGCTAAACTATTGGCCGCACTTGTTCCACAACCATTGCCTGCAGTTACAGTGATATTCCCGTTCTGTCCTGCTGTTCCTGAAGTGACGGTGATGTTATTGGTACCATTACCTTCTGTAATACTCCAGCCTGTGGGTACTGCCCATGTATAGGTTGTTGCATTTACTACTGCTGCAATGCCATAAGTTTGTCCCGTCAGTGAAGCACATTGTACTGCTGTTCCTGTTATTGCACCAGGTGTTGCAGGTGTACCCGAAGTGACGGTTACGGCTAAACTATTGGCCGCACTTGTTCCACAGCCGTTGCCTGCAGTTACGGTGATATTTCCGTTCTGTCCTGCTGTTCCTGTTGCGATGGTGATGTTATTGGTACCAGTCCCTGCTGTAATACTCCATCCTGTGGGTACTGCCCATGTATAGGTTGTTGCATTTGCTACTGCTGTTATACTATAGGTTTGTCCGGTCAGTGCAGGGCATTGTGCTGCTGTTCCTGTTATTGCACCAGGTGTGGCCGGCACTCCTGAAGTGACGGTTACGGCTAAACTATTGGCCGCACTTGTTCCACAGCCGTTGCCTGCAGTTACGGTGATATTTCCGTTCTGTCCTGCTGTTCCTGTTGCGATGGTGATGCTATTGGTACCTGTACCTGCTGTAATACTCCAGCCAGTAGGTACAGTCCATGTATATGTTGTTGCATTTGCTACTGCTGTAATGTTATAGGTTTGTCCGGTCTGTGCAGGGCATTGTGCTGCTATTCCTGTTATTGCACCAGGTGTGGCCGGCACTCCCGAAGTGACGGTTACAGCTAAACTATTGGCCGCACTTGTTCCACAACCGTTGCCTGCAGTTACGGTGATATTTCCGTTCTGTCCTGCTGTTCCTGTTGCGACGGTGATGCTATTGGTACCTGTACCTGCTGTAATACTCCATCCTGTGGGTACTGCCCATGTATAGGTTGTTGCATTTGCTACTGCTGTAATGTTATAGGTTTGTCCGGTCAGTATAGGGCATTGTGCTGCTGTTCCTGTTATTGCACCAGGTGTTGCAGGTGTACCCGAAGTGACGGTTACGGCTAAACTATTGGCCGCACTTGTTCCACAGCCGTTGCCTGCAGTTACGGTGATATTTCCGTTCTGTCCTGCTGTTCCTGTTGCGACGGTGATGTTATTGGTACCAGTCCCTGCTGTAATACTCCATCCTGTGGGTACTGCCCATGTATAGGTTGTTGCATTTGCTACTGCTGTTATACTATAGGTTTGTCCGGTCAGTGCAGGGCATTGTGCTGCTGTTCCTGTTATTGCACCAGGTGTGGCCGGCACTCCTGAAGTGACGGTTACGGCTAAACTATTGGCCGCACTTGTTCCACAGCCGTTGCCTGCAGTTACGGTGATATTTCCGTTCTGTCCTGCTGTTCCTGTTGCGATGGTGATGCTATTGGTACCTGTACCTGCTGTAATACTCCAGCCAGTAGGTACAGTCCATGTATAGGTTGTTGCATTTGCTACTGCTGTAATGTTATAGGTTTGTCCGGTCTGTGCAGGGCATTGTGCTGCTATTCCTGTTATTGCACCAGGTGTGGCCGGCACTCCCGAAGTGACGGTTACAGCTAAACTATTGGCCGCACTTGTTCCACAACCGTTGCCTGCAGTTACGGTGATATTTCCGTTCTGTCCTGCTGTTCCTGTTGCGACGGTGATGCTATTGGTACCTGTACCTGCTGTAATACTCCAGCCAGTAGGTACAGTCCATGTATAGGTTGTTGCATTTGCTACTGCTGTAATGTTATAGGTTTGTCCGGTCAGTGCAGGGCATTGTGCTGCTGTTCCTGTTATTGCACCAGGTGTGGCCGGCACTCCCGAAGTGACGGTTACCGCTAAACTATTGGCCGCACTTGTTCCACAACTGTTGCCTGCAGTTACGGTGATATTTCCGTTCTGTCCTGCTGTTCCTGTTGCGATGGTGATGCTATTGGTACCAGTACCTGCTGTAATACTCCAGCCTGTGGGTACAGTCCATGTATATGTTGTTGCATTTGCTACTGCTGTAATGTTATAGGTTTGTCCGGTCAGTGCAGGGCATTGTGCTGCTGTTCCTGTTATTGCACCAGGTGTGGCCGGCACTCCCGAAGTGACGGTTACAGCTAAACTATTGGCCGCACTTGTTCCACAACCGTTGCCTGCAGTTACGGTGATATTTCCGTTCTGTCCTGCTGTTCCTGTAGTGACGGTGATGCTATTGGTACCAGTACCTGCTGTAATACTCCAGCCTATGGGTACTGCCCATGTATAGGTTGTTGCATTTGCTACTGCTGTTATGTTATAGGTTTGTCCGGTCAGTGCAGGGCATTGTGCTGCTGTTCCTGTTATTGCACCAGGTGTGGCCGGCACTCCTGAAGTGACGGTTACGGCTAAACTATTGGCCGCACTTGTTCCACAGCCGTTGCCTGCAGTTACGGTGATATTTCCGTTCTGTCCTGCTGTTCCTGTAGTGACGGTGATGCTATTGGTACCAGTACCTGCTGTAATACTCCAGCCTGTGGGTACTGCCCATGTATAGGTTGTTGCATTTGCTACTGCTGTTATGTTATAGGTTTGTCCGGTCAGTGCAGGGCATTGTGCTGCTGTTCCTGTTATTGCACCAGGTGTTGCAGGTGAAGCAGTTATGGTTATTATATTATTATGCAAGTCGATAGCTCCTGCAGTTGATAAAGCTCTTCCCTGAAGAGCTTTATCAACTGCGGGACTATCGACTTGCATAATAATATAATAACCATAACTGCTTCACCTGCAACAGCCTGATAAATAACAGGAACAGCAGCACAATGTTTGCACTGACCAGATAAACCTTTATAACATAACAGCAGTAGCAAATGCAACAACCTATACATGGGCAGTACCCACAGGCTTGGAGTATTACAGCAGGTACTGGTACCAATAGCATGGCCGTTCACTACAAAAGCACAGGGGGACAGAACGGAAATATCCCCGCCCCAGACTGCACGCAACGGCTGTGGAACAAGTGCGGCCAATAGTTTAGCCGTAACCCCTCACTTTGCGGAGTGCCGGCCACACCTGGTGCAATAACAGGAACAGCAGCTGGCGTTGCACTGACCGGACAAACCTATAACATAACAGCAGTAGCAGAAATGCAACAACCTATACATGGGCAGTACCCATAGGCTGGAGTATTACAGCAGGTACTGGTACCGAGAGCATCACCGTGAGTTAGGAACGGCGGGACAGAACGGAATGTCGCCGAGTAACTGTAGGCAACGGTTGTGGGAGACAAGTGCAGCCAATAGTTTAGCTGTAACCGTCACTTCGGAGGTGCCGGCCACACCTGGTGCAATAACAGGAACAGCAGCACAATGCCCTGCACTGACCGGACAAACCTATAACATTACAGCAGTAGCAAATGCGACAAAAAAGACATGGACTGAACCGCAGGGTGAAATTGTGCAGCCGGTACTGGTACCGATAGAATCACCATCGCAACAGGAACAGCAGGACAGAACAGAAATAGCACCACTAACTGCAGGCAACAGTTGTGAAGCAGTGCGGCCAAATAGTTTAGCGGTAACCGTCACTTCGGGAGTGCCAGCCACACCTCATTGTGCAATAACAGGAACAGCAGCACAATGCCTTGCACTGACCGGACAAACCTATAACATTACAGCAGTAGGCAAAATGCAACAACCTATACATGGACTGTACCTACTCGGCTGGGATTGCAACACGTACACGGTACCGATCGCGTCACCGTAGGACAGGGCGAGGACAAAACGGAAATATCACCGTAACTGCCAGGCAACGGTTGTGGAACAAGTGCGGCCAATAGTTTAGCTGTAACCGTCACTTCGGGAGTGCCGGCCACACCTGGTGCAATAACAGGAATAGCGGCGCAATAGTACAGCAGGAACCGGACAAACCTATAACATTACAGCAGTAGCAAATGCAACAACCTATACATGGACTGTACCTACTCGGCTGAGGTACTGTACGGCGGGTACAGGTACCAATAGCATCACCATCGCGACGAGAGACGGCAGGAACAACGGAAATATCACCGTAACTGCAGGCAACGGCTGTGGAACAAGTGCGGCCAATAGTTTAGCCGTAACCGTCCCTTCAGGATGCAGGCCACACCTGGTGAGATGACCGGAACAGCGGCGCGAGATGGCGTCCAGCTGACCGGACAAACCTATAGTATAACAGCAGTAGCAAATGCAACAACCATATACATGGGCAGTACCCACAGGATGGATGACTGCGGGACTGGTACCAATAACATCACCGTCGCAACAGGAACAGCAGGACAGAACGGAAATATCACCGTAACTGCAGCAACGGCTGTAGAACAGTTGAGCCCAATGAGCTTTAGGCCCGTAACCCGTCACTTCGGTGGACCTCCAACGCCTGGTGCAATAACAGGAACAGCAGCACAATGCCCTATACTGACCGGACAAACCTATAACATTACAGCAGTAGCAAATGCAACAACCTAGTTGCATGGGCAGTACCCACAGGATCCAAGATATAGCAGGTACAGGTACCAATAGCATCACCGTCGCAACAGGAACAGCAGGACAGAACGGAAATATCACCGTAACTGCAGGCAAAGAGTTATGAGAACCAGTGCGGCCAATAGTTTAGCTGTAACCATTCCCACTTGGGGGGTGCCAGCGCAGCGTTGCAATAACAGGAATAGCAGCACAATGCCCACTGCACAAAGAACCGGACAAACCTATAACGTCAGCAGTAGCAAATGCAACAACATATATGGACTGTACAGGGAAGTCAAGTACTACAGCAGGTACAGGTACCAATAGCGGTCTCCACCATCGCAAGAGGAACAGCAGGACAGAACGGAAATATCACCGTAACTGCCAGGCAACGGCTGTGGAACGAGTGCGGCCAATAGTTTGCGTAACCGTCACTTCAGGAGTGCCGGCCACAGCCTGGTGCAATGAGCGGAACAGCAGCACAATGCCCTGCACTGACCGGACAAACCTATAGTATAACAGCAGTAGCAAATGCAACAACCTATACATGGGCAGTGATTGAGGGTGT
>CAVSGB010000135.1:0-38128 GCA_963726845.1 uncultured Bacteroidota bacterium
AAATTATTTTGATGATATTCTATATTTCTTTAAAGATACACTTGATTTGCTAAAGATTTCTAATAGCGATAATAAAGGATTTAAAAATAGTGTATTTTTCTCGATAGGTTTATTGCAAACAATTTATATTCACCAAGACTTGACTGATGAATTATTGAAGATTTTTATATTAAATGATAAATACAAATCAGATAAAAATTCTATTCGTAAAATTAGAAATGAACTTGTTGGTCATCCTATTAATAGAAAAAGAAACAAAGACAAAAACAATGAAAATAAGTTAAGGTTTTCTGTGATTTTCGGGAGAGAATTATCAAATACAAAGTTGCATTATATAAGATATGATATATCAGACAATTTTAAAGGTAATCCACAATTTCATGATTTTAATTCAATAATTGAACAGCATAAAGAATACCTAAATAAATATTTTGGCTTGATTTGGGAAATCATTAAATCCCATCTATGTGATTATAAAAATAAATTAATTGAAATTGAGAATGCAATCAAAAATGGAATTCAACTTGAAACAATATTAGAATTATGCGAGCAACGATTCGAATGTATTTTTATCATTAACAAATTATATAAAAGGGATTCTCTTTTGGAATGTGAGCGAAGACAAAATGAGCATTATCGTTATAAAAACGCTATAAATATTTTCATGGCAGAACTTAATAAATACATTCAAGAAAAAAAGAATGGTATAGACGATTTAATAAACGCTAAATTTACAAATAGATCAATTACCCATAAAGTTAAATTAGAGTATTTGGTTTCTAGTAAAGATAATTCAAGCATTGAAAAAATGGATTATAATTATGGGCTTGATAAGATACGTGATAGGCATCCTGTTATTGGTATTCCATTATTAAGAAAGTTATTTATAAGTAATGAAAGAATTATACAAGAACTTGATAATATGGAGCAAAATTATTTTTCAGTTTTGGAATATTATTCTTCCTATGAGTTAATTAAACAATTGATTAAAAACTAATAATAGGCAGCCGCTAACACGCGCTCATAAGCAATGGCGGGGTTTATGTGGTTATTTAGCATTCAATCCCGCATCAAGTTTTGGTGCAGTTTGATAGAGAATCACTCCGAAACCCGCCACATGCTCATAGCGCAAACCGTTTGGGCGCAAGCTATGATAATAGCTTCAGCGGTTTTAAAAAATGATATAATTTTTGTATCTTTGACTTAGATTTAAAAATTAAATTATGACAGACGTTCAGTTATATACAAAACTATCAGGATTACCTCTGAATTTAAAAAATGAGGTATCTGATTATATTGATTTTATTAAATTCAAATCAGTTAGAGAATCATTAAAAATAAAAAAAAGAATTGCTGGACAAGCAAAAGGATTGATTTCTATGAAAGATGATTTTGATGACCCAATTGAAGGATTTAAAGAATATATGTAATGAATTTATTGATTGATACACATGCTGTAATATGGTTTATTACAGAGGATTCTAAACTGCCTTTGAAAACAAAAAGGATTATTGAAGATTCTAAAAATAATTGTTTTGTTAGTATTGCAACATATTGGGAGATTGCCATAAAATATTCACTTGATAGATTAAATTTAGGCTCAGACTTAGACAACATCTTTAAAATTATTGAAAAAACCGGATTTGAATTACTTCCAATTACAACAAATCAGATTCTTATAAATGCAGGTTTACCGCATCACCATAATGATCCATTTGATAGGATTATTATTGCACAAGCAATTTATGAAGATTTAAAAATTGTGAGTAAAGATGGGCAATTTGAAAATTATCAGGTCTCATTAATATGGAATAAATAGCCAGCGCCCAACATCGGCTCATATAAAATGCGGGTTGTAGTGGGTTTGCAAGTTTAGTGCTTTCTAATTATATTTGTGTAATGGGATTTATCCTGCAAGTAAATCCCGCACTTTACATAGCCGAGGAACGTTGGCAATAATGCAAAAAAACCTTCTGCACAAAAAAACTTTCCAATAAGATTTGGATTTGGTTGTCCGATTAGGTAACTTTGTATCGATTCGATAACTTGAATATAATTGGAAGAGTTTAAACGAACGATAAGAGTTTATAAGAATCATTTTTGGGATTTTTATAATGAACAACCGAAAAAAGTTCAAGATAAGCTTGATTGGACAATTGGATTGGTTCGTTCATTAAAAATTGTTCCAAAGATATATTTCGACCATATGACTGGAACTGACGGATTATGGGAGATTAGGACTCAAGTTGGGAGTAATATTTTTAGAGTGTTTTGCTGTTTTGATGTAGGAAATCTTGTGATATTACTAAGCGGATTCCAAAAAAAGACACAAAAAACACCTCAAAGTGAGATTGATAAAGCAGAACGATTAAAAAAAGAGTACTTCGATGGAAAAATTAAATAACAATTTGACTTCATGGGACGACCATCTTGACAATAAGTATGGTAAACCCGGGACACCGCCTCGTGAGAAATACGAACAGGAATTTGAAGCTTTTAAAATTGGGGTATTGATTCAAGAAGCGAGGAAAAAACAACATCTTACGCAAGGGCAGCTCGCTGAGAAAGTAGGTACGACAAAAAATTACATTTCTCGGATTGAGAATAACGCAAGTGATATTCGACTTTCAACTTTAATGAGAATAATAAGTGAAGGTTTGGGAGGACACTTGAAATTGTCAGTGGATATATAAAATGCACTATTGCCAACAACGGCTCACAGCCAATGCGGGTTTCAGAAGGTTTTCAAGCGTCAGCTCACGCATGTAGGCATTTGTGCCAGCGGACAGGGACGCAAGCACGAAATCCCGCACTGGCAGTAGCCGCGAACGTTATGGGCAAGGCTAAGAAATACCACCAAATACGGAAAAAGGAATCACCTTAGATAGGTTAGTTTACTGTATAAAATACAATTATTTAAAGCAAATGATTCATGAAACTTTATTGAATAAAAACAAAAAAATTATGAAAACGAAAAATTATTTATTAGTTGCAATTGTATCAATTGTACTTGCCACTAATTTAACTTTTGGGCAAATTGAAACCCAAATTACTGGTGCTGACACTTCATGTATTGGACAAAACACTCCATACTCTGCTTCAGTTACAATACTTCCTAATAAGTACTTGTTTCGTGATACTGTTTCAACAGGTAATTTAGGACTTGGGTATAATTCAAATATTATAACTAATACATTTAGTTACGATATATGGGTTAAGCCAACTCGAAGTATCACTATGACAAGCGAAAGCAACGCATGTGCAGGAGATGTGAGTGTACCGTTGGCAAATTCAAATCAAAACTGGGCATTTACTCCTTCTATTGGAGATGCTGGGAATATGGGCACTGGACTTACAATTGGAACTAATGGTTTAATGATTGCTGAACATTCTACAAATATTTTAGTTTCAAGGTTAAGTTATACAACATCCATAACAGATTGGGTTCATGTAGCAATTGTTTATCGAACAGATAGCATATTTCTTTATCTTAACGGTAATTTAGTGAGCAGCAGACAAATACCTTGCTCAGGAAACTTAAGATATGTATCAGGCAATATATCAGGTGCAAGATATTCTCCAGAATTTCAAGGTAACATTGATGAATTCAGGTTGTGGGATATAGCACTAACACCGCAACAAGTAGCATATATTAAAGATAAAAAATTCATGAACCAAGTATCTGGTTTAAGATATTATGCAAGTTTCGATAATGGGAAATTTGAAAGAACTCTTGGAGACATAGGAACTGATAGTATGTTAGTTAATGGATTATCAAATATAAAAAATATTAAAACAAACACTTGGACATTAAGCCCATATCAAGGGACAAATATTAATTCACTCACACCTTTTTCATTAAATAATTTTACTTATCAATGGTCAAATGGAAAAACAACTAACAGTATTACCTATGCTCCTACAGATACGATTAATTATCTAAAAGTTAAAATATCAAACGGTACATTTACTAAGATGGATAGCATAAAAATAGTTGGACTGCATTGTTGTAAATATTATTATTATGATACAATAAAAACGACAATATATGATACGGTTAAAATAACAACACCTGTGATTAATCCAAATACAAGATATATCCGTTTTGATTCTTATTATTCAGGAGATGATGGTCAAGTAGATGTTTATGAAATCCAAGCATATTCTATAGGTGCCAATGTTGCATTAAATAAACTTACTAAAATAAGTAGTGGCAATGGTGGTGCAAGTGCTGTTGATGGAAATGATGATTCACGATGGGAAAGCGATAGAAGTACATGGATGCCAGATTCTTTGCATCCTCAGTATATTGTTATTGATTTGCAAAAAGTATATTCTGTTGATAGTTTTCGATTAAATATATCTGGTTTTGACAACTGGAAACAAAGTTTTGGGCTGTTCACTTCAACAGATTCGGTTAATTGGAATTTAATTGGTTCCGGAGTTAGAAAAACTGGAATCTTTATTTACAAAACTACAAATTCAAATACACAAACTATTTATGATACAATCAAGATAAGCGTTACTGACACACTATTTATTAAAGTAAATTTGACTGGCATATCATCAATAAATAGTAATACTTTAAAAGTATATCCAAACCCAACAAAAAACCATCTTACAATTAATTATGGCAATTATTCCAATATGAGCGGTTATACTTTAAAAATAACTAATTCTTTAGGCCAGCAGGTTTTTATGACTCCAATAAACCAACAACAGTCATATTTAAATCTTTCGGATTGGGGTGGTAAAGGAATTTATTATATATCTATAATTGACAGATCAAATAAGACTATTGAGAATAAAAAGATTGTTTTACAATAAAAAAACTAAAATTATGACAACATTAAATTTAACAAAGCAAGATTTTAATTCAATGCCTTTGGAATTAAAACATTCATTATTGAGCTTATGCCTAAGCTTAGTTGGTAAGGATAATTTTCAATTAATTATTGATGGTGCTACAATTAAGGATAGAGACGATTTCTTTGATTGGCAAGTTGCTAATTTGAAACTGACAAAATAGCCCTGCCCATAACACGCGCTCATAAGCAATGGCGGGGTTTGTAGCGATATTTAGCTTTCAATCTCGCATCAAGTTTTGGTGTATTTTGATAGTGAAGCGCTCCGAAACCCGCCACATGCTTATAGCGCAAACCGTTTGGCACCAATAAATGAAAAAAATGAGACACATTTTATATTTGATAATAATAGGATTCTTGATAAGTTGTACATTAAATAAAACTAATCAAGGAGGATTAGGTTATTTGAAGGATTCGACACTTACAACTTTTGATGGACGAATAATTGATTCAAACAGATTTTCCTTACCAATAAAATATTACAAGGATATTACTTGGATTGATACAAAGATTGATTCATTTGATTTGAAAATTTATTCATTATACTTAAGCAATTTTAATGCTCCTATTTTATACAACTATTATTTGGGATATGACAATTATAGATTTTTATGGATTAGAAGTTTTCATTGTGCAGTCTTGATAACTTTAGAAAAGAAAGGTAATATAACAATAAATACAAAGATTCTAAAAACAAGACCTAATATTTGGACAACAATTTATAATCCATTTGGTAAAAAAAATTCAATTGGGGAAAAGATAATGACTGGACAAGATATATCTTCAGCAAAAAAAGAATATCCTTTTGCAGACTCTATCGTATTGCCAAAAAGTAAAGTTGCTATTGCTTTAGATACTACTTGTATATTGTCTAAAAGTCAATGGGATAGGTTTGTTGGTTTAGTTGATTCTTGTGAATTTTGGAAGCTTAATGCATATAATAAAGAGATGGGATGTGATGGTGCTGAATGGCTTTTGGAAGGTCAGAATGCAGAAAAATATCACTTTGTTACCAGATGGAGTCCAAATGATATGTATATGAGATGCTGTGAATATTTGATAAAGCTTAGTGCAGCAAAAAATGAAAGGATTTATTAAATTTACTGGTGCCAACATCGGCTCACAGCCAATGCGGGTTTCAGAAGGTTCGCAAGCGTCAGTGCCCGCATGTAGGCATTTGTGCCAGCGGACAGGGACTCAAGCACGCAATCCCGCACTGGCAGTAGCCGCGAACGTTATAGCCAATTTTAAAATACATTAGCCATGAATATTGAAGGTTTTCAAAACAAGGATTTATTATCAGTATTTCCAGATAGAACTGATGCTATAAATCTTATAGTAGGTTTTATTGACAAAGCTTTGTCAATTGGTGATATTGAGACAGCAAACCTAAATTTTGCAAAATTAATTGAAGCAATGCGTCAGCAAAATATTAATTTAGGGAGTCCTTTAACTCATATACTTGAGGATACAAAAAATCAATATTCTGAATTTAGGAAAAGATATGGACTTGAATATCCATTACAATTTTTACCGCCAGAAGAAAGACAAACAGTTCAAACAATAGATAACAATACTTTTTTATTACTTACAACTTTAAGTTATTATGATTTACCAAAATCAGTTTTATTGCATATTGATAAAGTTAAAAAGGTCTCTGACTGGGAGGAACTTAATTTTTCACCGCAAAAGGAGCCATTTGGTGATGATTATTGGAAATCTATAAAAATCGATGGTCGTCATCTGAGTTTTAAAGAAGTTAAAAATAAAGATATATTTAAAACTGCTATATTACAGAATAAAAGGATAACTGAACATCCAGATAATATAAAAGCTCTTTTTGAACAAGGTTGTGTTTTAGATGAATTTATATTTGGAGGAAGCGATATAACGTTTTATATTCAATCTTTAAATAATCAACAAAATCAAGATTTTGAAAAAGCATTGCAGCTTATTCTAAAAGCAATTGAAATAAGAGAGACACAGAAATATTTAGATTTGGCAAGTGATTTGGAAGCAAGACTTGGCAACCTTGATACAATTGATAAAAAATTTAAATATTTTAAATGTGACATAGATTCTGCTATATATTCTGGTGAAATATATAATTGGTTTAGAGGTTTATTTGACAAAAAAGAATATTTAAAAATTCGTGCTTATATAAAAATTACAGATGAGATTCTTGATAATCTTATTTCAGGTAAGATTAGACACAAAATATATATGGAGCAAGATAAGAGCTATTATGTACGTGATAAAGAAAACTTTTATATAAATATCCTCTCGTTTATAAATATTGTAGACTTACCTAAATTATCACCATCTAGAGATATTGTTGACTTTATAAGGTACATTTGTCAATTATACACTGGTAAAAATTCTAAGCCAATTGAAGATATTGCTGATGTTTTAGCAATATGGAATTATTTAGAAGAATCAATTGCTTTTTATAATAGATGTCTTGACATGATAAAGAGTGATGAAAAACCAAAGGTCAAAGCAAGGATTGAAAAGAAAATTAATAAAATAAAAACTGGCTATAACAACGGCTCATATAAAATGCGGGTTGTAGAGGGTTTGCAAGTTCAGTGCTTTCTAATTATATTTGTGTAGTGGGATATATTCTGCAAGTAAATCCCGCACTTTACATAGCCGAGGAACGTTACCTGCAAGCAGTAAAAACTTCACATTACACATAGTAACGGAGAAATTTAAGAAAGATAATATGAAGAACCCTCACGCACAAAAAACAAGAGTATGGCCTACCATCCCACAACCATCCCGCCGGCCATACACTTGTTTTTTTTTCACCGCACCAGCATGTTATTATTGTTTTATTTTATTAACTTTAATGGATAATATCCAAGACAACATTTATAAAGTGATTAATCTGATTGATATAAACAAATAATTAAGTGAATCATGTGTTCAAATTTTCCCAACACACGATACTCTGTCTTGTAATATTTAGAACATTCTTTTAATACATGTCAAAATGATAAAAAAACATTTTCTGATTTTATTGGGATTTATTATTCCATTAATCACAAATGCCCAAGAGGTAGTAACAACTTCTGGTGGAAGTATGTCAGACAATAATATTCTTGCAAATTGGACAATCGGTGAGCCAATAACAGAAACTTATTCAAACAACAATTCAATCATTACATCTGGAATTAATCAGCCACTTCTAAAGATTATTTCATCGGTTGAGAACATTCAAAATAAAATTGAATTTTCAATTTATCCTAATCCGACATCTCAAATAGTAACTATTAAATATAGCGGACAATTACCTGTTATTGCAAAAGTCCTTTCAATTAATGGACAAGTCTTTTCAAACAAACAAATCAATGAGACATCTTCTCAATTTGATTTCTCTACATATGCTAAAGGAATTTATCTAATTGAGATAACCGAGCAAAGAGGAAAATCAAATACTTATCGAATCGTTAAACAATAAAATATACCCACCATGAAAACAAAAATTACAATACTCTTTTCTTTACTATTTCTATTAATAGTCACAGTATTTTCGCAAGCTCCTAATTCGTTTAAGTATCAATCGATGCTTCGAAAAACAGATGGCTCTGCATTAACAAACCAAAATATTTCCTTAAGGATAAGCATTCTTAAAGGTAGTTTAACAGGTACTTCAGTTTATGTAGAAACCCAATCTGGAACAACAAATAGTTTTGGTATTATAAATCTAAATATAGGTGAAGGTAAAATTCAATCTGGTTCATTTATTAATATAGATTGGTCTTCGAGTTCCTATTTTGCAAAAGTTGAAATAGATGAAACGGGTGGAACCAATTATACACTTTCTGGAACAAGCCAACTTTTAAGTGTTCCTTATGCTCTATATTCTGGAAAGTCAGGCAACGGCTTTAATGCAAGTGATACCGCAAAATGGAATGCTAAGAGCAATTTTAGTGGTAATTATTCTGATTTAAAAAATAAACCTTTTATACCTGATACATTAAAGAAATTAAAACTTGATGCAGGTAACAATATTATTAATAATGTTGCTAGTCCCATAAATAAAGGTGATGCAGTAAATAAATCTTATGTAGATATTAATGTTGCTTATTCTGTTTCTAAAACTGGTGATACGCTTCATTTAGGCAAAAATAAATTTGTCATTATACCAAATCTAAGTGCAAATAATAATGGTATAGGAATTATTACTCAAGTTCCAAATATTACTTGGTCTAAAATAACAGTTGATACAATTGCAAATATTGCTCATGTTGACTTTGGTATCAATGCTTTTATAGCAGTAACAGATAATGGTTGCTCTTCTACAAATAATTGTGCTTATGTAAGCAAAGATTTTGGAGTAAATTGGATAAAAAAGTCAACTCCTGGTTCAACTGATATGAGTGGGGTAGCATTTTCTCCAATCAATAATTATTTTGCTATTTCACACCGTTGTTATGAATCTAATAGAAATTACTCATATTCTGCCGATACTGGAAATACTTGGACAGCACAGCAATTTGGCCTTCAAGCATACAGATATAGTTTGTTTAGAGTTAAAGATTATTTTTTTAGCAGTATTTATAATAGTTCTGGTGACAGAAGTAATGATGGAGTTAACTGGACTCATCTTACTTATAATGGAACGAATACAACTGTCACAACATATTCTGACACTTTTAGGTTATATTATGCAGGTGGAAGCGTTGGTTCAGGCAGCGGTGGAACTAATTTTTGGACAAGCCCTGATGGAATAAATTGGACTCAAAGAGACACTTTGGGAAAATATCAATTTGTCGCTGGGAATAATGTTGTTCTAGCCTTTACTACTTTCCCTAGCTCATCTAGTTTAAAACAATCTATTGATGGTTTAAATTTTCAATTCTTAAGTCTCTTCCAAATGTTTCAACTATTAATAATATAAAATTTTTGAATGGTTTATTTTGGGCAGTTATTACAGTGTCTGTCGATAACACTAAAAAAGTAATGGTTTCTAATAATGGGACAGACTGGAAGTTGTTAAATACTCCAACTACAAATAGTACAGCATATGATATTTCAATAGGATATAATTCAGTTTTAAAGAAAAACATTATTATAATTTCATGCTCAAAGGGTGTATTTTTAAGAGGAATATATTATCCTAACTAATTTAGGATTATTCTAGTATTTAAATTAAATATTAGAATAATATTTAGTACTTATTAAAGTAAAACCGAATAAAGTATTACTTTAATTGGTTATGAATTATTATAGTATTATATAATTTATGAGAATTTTTGATAATATCGTTCTTATTTATTATTTGTATATTTATAAAAACACTTGCAACTTGTATTTTATTAAAATAAATTTGTACAGATTTATTTCAAAAATTGAAATCTATCAAAAAAATAACTTTATTCTAAATATTTAATAAACTCAGTATAATTAAACCTTCAACTAAAAGAAATCCTTTTGATTTAAGGATGAAAATCATAGGTTAATAATTAAAATATTTTTATTATTATTGAAAAAATCTTCCCTAAGTTATACGGATTTTATTCTAAAAATTAATTTTTATTATTGTTAAACAAATAAAATATACAATTATGATTAATATAAGTGGTAATTTTTCTTTGACGTGTGCAAATTGTAATAAGCAACATGTTTTTATTCCGGAGGATTCAGATTTTGATTTAAATAATAGTGATGCAGATAACCCCATGGGTGTAAGAAATAGTTATGTTTGGGAACATTCTTTTAATTGTGATAATAAAAATTGTGGAATTGAAATTGAAATTCAATATGAAGTTTCAGAATATCCAATAAATACATTTGAAACAGCAGAAGTTAATATTTCAGGTGGTCATATAAATAATGAATTTAATATTAATTTTCAAGAAGAACCAGAATCCAATGAATTTTAATTTATTAATAATTTAAATTATAAAGGATATTAAAAAACCCTGCTTTTGCAGGGTTTTTAGACTAAGCTTTTTCAAGTTGTACAATCAAATCAGACATTTCTCCATTAACAACGCTTACGGTTGCAATCTGGTCTTTATAGCCCGGTTTTGTTATAGTTACAGTATAAGTTCCTTCAGGCATACTTTTAATATTAAAACTGCCTTTTGTTGCTGTTTTTTTCACAATTGGGTCTTTTCCATTTCCATTACCATTACCGCTTGTGCTCATTGCTTTTAATTGTCCAGCAGAAGCGGGTTGAAAAGTAAAAGTTGCATTTTGAACAGGTTCTCCACTTTGTAATTCAGTAGCAGTTCCTTTTAGGGCAAGAAAACTTGTTCCAGTTTCAATAATTTTTCGGGTTGTTTTATATTCATTATAAAAATTTACTTGTGAAACCTTTACCATTTCAACAAGTATATCAATTTTGGAAAAATTTAAATTCAGGGTATAAAATAAAACTTCAAGTTGGTCAGTAGCCTGTTTCTTGTCTGCAATACCAAGTCGTGGTTTTGGTATTGCAGTGTTAAAGTTCGTAATTGCTGTTGATAAACTTGTCAATATTGCAGCAGTAACACCATAAGTAGCAAGTGCGGTAACATTCGTATTCGCCCTATCATAAATTACCTGACAACGGTCTTTTAATACCGTATCTGGACTTTTCTTCAAGTCGCTTTCTGTATAACTTGTTTCAGCAAGTAACACTGCATTATTTACATTGGTGGAATAAGCTATAACTCTTCGAGCAACATCAATTGCTTGTGAAATTAGAGTTGCTTTCAATTGACTTTTGTTGACAGTAATCCCAGTTTTATCAAATTCTTGTTGTTCACGGATTGATTGAATTGAAGTAATTCCCGATTGAATTGGAGTGAAATAAGTTGAAAAATTAGGCAGATTGGCAGTAATTGTAGAGTTTGCCGCCAGATAAGCACTTGAAACCATAGCCATGTTTAAACAGCTTTCTTGATAATTTGTCATAATAATAAATTTTAAAAGGTTAATAATGAATTTAATTTCAGAGCTTTAGTGATTAAGCTTCTAACTCCTTAAAGCTAAAGTATAAATTGTTAAATTAAATTCCAAATAAGTTATACAGAATTTAAGTTTAAGCATTTTGCTCTTTAGATTCAATTTCTCACTCCTCAGATTGAGTTTCTCGTTACCTAGATTCAATTTCTCACTGTTGAGACTCAATTTCTCGTAACCGAGATACGATTTCTTACTGTCGAGATACGATTTCGTACTGTTGAGATTCAATTTCTCATAGTTGAGTCTCAATTTCTTGTTGCTGAGATACGATTTCTCACTGTCGAGTCTCAATTTCTTGTTGTTGAGATATGATTTCTTACAGTTGAGTCTCAATTTCTCGTTTGACAGATTCAATTTATGACTTGTGAGCCTCAATTTCTCAGTTATATGATTAAGAAGAAGTGGTCTGTCCTACGCTCCCATCCCGTCGCAGGCAGGCACATTGCGTTTTTCCTCTCGCACTGGAGTCTTCCCGCCAAAAAAACGCAAAGAGCCTTTCTGCCCGTCCCGCCCATCCGCACTTTGCAATGGCATCACTTCGATTTAAAAGTTTTTGTATATTTGATTGACTAAAAGACAGACAAATGCCAGCAGGTAACACCGGCTCACATACAATGCGGGTTTCAGAATGTTTTCAAGCATCGTACTCCGCTCTTATTTTTGTGCTAGCGGACAAAGTCGCTCACGCAATCCCGCACTGTAAGTAGCCGAAAACGTTACCTGCTATGTTAAAACACAACCTTGAGTAGAGCATTTATAATCATAAGTTTTTTTTAACTAAAATTTATTCTATGAAAAATTATCAATGTAAAAAATGTGGAACAGCTTTACAAAGCGACAGAACTCCAAGTTCGTTTAATTGTCCTTCGGGCGGTTCACATCAATGGACTGATTTAGGAGAAGTCGGAACAAACAATTATCAATGTAAGAAATGTGGTTTGTTGATTAAATCTAAAAACACACCTTTTTCATTTAACTGTCCTTCGGGAGCATCTCATCAATGGTCTAAATTGTAAAGCTGTGAAGCCAAACATTTTTAGATTAGCAACAAAGGAGCTGTCGCAAGACAGCTTCTTTACGTGGCTTTTGCAATGGGCAGATAATAACAATAATCTGCTTGACCAACATCTTAACGAGAACCGCAAAAGATTTTGTTAGATTGTTAATCGGGCAATCTGAAGATTACTTAATTTTCAAAGTTGACGCCGACAGACATTGGAAAAATATTGACATTTGGGCAGAAATCAATGATGAGTATTTTATCGCCATTGAAGATAAAACAAATTCAGGAGAGCATTCTGACCAACTGGAACGCTATAAACAAATTGCAACCGAATACTATAATGATAAAAACTATAAACTCAGTTTTATTTACCTTAAGTCAGGCAATGAAAGTGCAGATACATTAAAAAAGATTTTGGATAAGGGTTATAGTATTGTTGATAGAAAATCTGTTTTAGGCATTCTTAACAAAAGACAAGTTCATAACGAAATCTTCAATGACTTTAAAGAGTATTTGTCTGCTATTGAAAACCAGACCAACTCATATATAAAATTTGAAAACATAATTTCTGACTGGAGAGCTGCAGAAGGCTTTTTCATAAAACTCCAAGAACGTATTGATGAATGGTCGCACTGGAGATACGTAGCAAATCAGTCAGGAGGTTTTTTAGGCTTTTGGTATCATTGGAATAGCTCTGATGATTTTGGAGAGATTTATATTCAAATAGAAAACGCATTTGAAAACGGAATAAAGTTAGTTATAAAGATTGCTGATTGGGATGAAACGACTGAGATTCTCTACAAAGCATTATATGAAATTAGTACGATTGCAAAATCATATGGTTTATCTATCGTAAAACCTGATAGATATAGAGCTGGAAAAACTTCAACTTTGGCAATAGTTGAAAATGCTTTTTCTGTTGATAGTAATGGTGATTTTGAGTTTGAAAAATTTATGTTTGTTCTCAATAATCTCAAGCAAGCATTGGATGAATATTGTGAATAAATAAAAACACAGCAGGTAACATCGGCTCACAAACAATGCGGGTTTCAGAAGGTTTGCGAGCTCAGTGGTACGCGTGCGGCGGCTGTGCAAACGGACAGGGACTCGCCCCGAACTCCCGCACTGTTAGTAGCCGCAAGCGTTGGGTGCTATATTAATTTCTGTGCGCCTAAGGTTGTAAAGTCTATATAAAAAAATTGAGGATAAACTAAATTTAAAAAAGATGACTCACGTTATTGATGAAATAAAGGATAAAATTATGTTTTATCCTTGGATAGGAAAGAATTATTCTAATGGAGGGATATTTAATAAGAAGATATTAATATTAGGAGAATCTGGATATTGTGAAGAGCAGTGTGAATGTTGCTATCCTGGTGAAATAAATAAATGTAATGATTGGATCATACGTATCATAAATGATCAAATTTCTGTAAGTGGTAAAAAGCAAAGTATTCATACAAAATTAGTAAAGCTTTTTCTTGGTAAACAAACAATTACCATTGATGATAAAATTCAATTTTGGGATTCTGTTGTGTACTATAATTATGTTCAATCAGCATTAGAAAAAGCACGAGTAAGTCCAAATATTAACTATTGGAAGGAAGCAGAAGAACCATTTAAAGCTATTATAGATAAATTAAGTCCAGATTTTATTTTAATTTTAGGAGAAAGGTTATGGGAGAATCTGCCGGGTAAGGCGGGTATCGATTGGCCAGATGGGCCGATTATTAAATATGGGAATATATTAGAAAGAACTTGGTATTATAAAGCAACAAAAAAAAATATACTGTCATTTTATATTTATCATCCATCTTCAAATTTGTTTTCATATGATTATATGCCAATAATTCAAAAGGCTATTGAATTATCATAATATTTTCAAATAGATGAACCGAATATAAATTAACTTTGTAGACATTTAAAGTCAATAATTTATCAATAAAAAATGAGATACTACGGAGCAAAAACAAAGTTACTTCCATTCATAGAGAGTGTTGTCAAAAAGACAGGTGTAAACGGCACTTCCAACTTTGTTGATCTTTTCGCAGGGACTTCAGCAGTTGGCAGACACTTCAAAAAACTTGGCTACACAGTAATCTCAAACGACACCCTTGAATTTTCATACGCAATTGCAAAGACCTACATTGAACTTAATGAAGAACCGCAATTCAAAAAACTGAAATCGCATCTCAAACTTAAAAACGGAAACGAAAATTTGTTTGACTACTTGAACAAACTTAAAACTCGTAAGAAAGGGTTTATGTTTGAGAACTATTCACCTAATGGCGGTAGACAGTATTTCACAGACGAAAACGCTTTACGAATTGACACATTTCGTTTCCTAATTGAAGAATGGAAAGATGAAAAGAAAATTTCAGAACTTGAATATTACTATTTAATTACTTCGCTACTTCGTGGAGTAAATCTTACAAGCAATGTTTCCGGAACATACGGAGCATTTTTAAAAACATGGGATAAACGGGCATTGAATCCATTAGTAATGGAATCCGTTGAAATTATTCCGAGCAAGAACAAAAACAAAGCATACAAGCGGGATGCAAACGAATTGATAAAAGAAATTCATTCAGACATTCTCTACCTTGACCCTCCTTATAACGCCAGACAATATGCCTCAAACTATTTCATTCTTGAATTGATAGCAGAAGGTTGGTTCAAAGAGACACCAAAAATTTATGGTGAAACAGGAATGAGAGAATACGACCATCAAAAATCAAAATACTGCTCAAAGACAAGTGCGTTAATCGCGCTTGAAGATTTGATTTTGAATTCTTCAAAAGCACAATATATTGTTTTAAGTTACAACAACGAGGGAGTAATTTCCCAAGCAGCAATTCAACAAGCACTTGAACGAATTGGAACAGTAGAAACTTTTACAGAAAATCACAAACGATACAAGAGCATAAACCAAAAAGTTGAAGACCCTCAACTAACTTTTGAAAACCTTTTTCTTGTTCAACCAAAAAAGACAGCCAACAAAACAAACAACTTGACAGGTAAAGAATGGTTGCAAAATTCTTTCAGCATTTGGCGTGACTTAGGAAAAACAGAAGAAGAAAAAAAATTACATCATCCAGCAATTTTCACAATCAAATTGGTTTCAAAATTGATTGACACATATTGCAAACCAAATGGAGGAAAATTTTGGATTGCTTCGCAGGTTCAGGCACAACTTTAATTGCAGGACTAAAAAAAGAAAAAGATGTTATCGGTTTTGATTTGAGTTCCGAATACAAAAAACAATTTATAAATAGAGCAACCAACTCATACAACATTCCTATTTACGGTTTAGAAAATAAATATCTTGTTAGTGACTCAACAAAACTTTCAGAAAAAGTAGAAGCAAATTCAATTGAATTATGTATTACTTCTCCTCCATATTGGGATATTCTCAATAGACAGAGAACAGCAGACATGAAAGAAAATAAAAACTACTCCGACAGTAAAGAAGATTTAGGAAATATTGAAGATTACAATGAGTTTGTTTCATCTCTGAAATCAGTTTGTAATGAAGTTTACAAAGTGATGAAACCAAAAGGTTACTTCATTGTAAATGTTATGGACTTGCGGAAGAAAGATAAATTTTTTCCATTGCATATTGACACAGCACGAATAGCACAAGAGGTAGGTTTTTCATTTGAGGACATTCTAATTTGGGATAGACAACCTGAATACAACAACATGCGACCATTGGGCTATCCTTTTAAATTTATCGTGAACAAAGTTCACGAGTATCTTTTAATTTTTAGAAAACTTGAAATCAAATGACACCACAAGAATTTCAACAATGTCTTGATTATTTGGACGCAAGAAAAAATACAGTTTGGATTGAAGTAGAAATGAGACACAAAGACAAAGTTCGTTTTGACACAAGATATAAAGGTTACACAGGATTAGCTGTCCCAGCTAATTCCACCACTCTCCCATATTATGTTTGGGCTGCTAACGTAGCTCCAAATGACAAGTGGGGAATAGAGTTGAGAATTTATTTTATTTCTAATAATAACTTACCTGCACCTCTGCAAGCCCTTGCGAAAAACAACAGTCGCCATGGCTATCAGATGTATGATAAAAGGATTAACAACAATTATTTTATTTGGCAACTTTTTCAAAACGGTTACAGATTAGGACAAAATTAAAAATGGAAAAAAATAAAATCTCAAATTTTCTAACATCAGATATTTCCTATTTACTTGGACTTATCACTGGGCACGGAGAAATCCAATACAACAGTGATGTAAAGAAAATCATAATTGACTTTGAGTATAAAACTCTTGAATCAAAAGCAATCACAAAAGTTTTTGACCAACGCTTGCATATTCAAACTTCGCTTGACCCAGTTGTATATCGTTTACAACAAATGGGAATTAATGTTCAGAAAATTACAGGCGACAAAATTTCTCTTGTTCTCACTTGGATAAAAGAGGACATTGCTTGGTTGTTCATTAAATTTTTAATCAACGGAACACGATTTAGTTTTCATGACTTTCTAATTCCCGAACCAATCTTTGAAACAACTGATGCAAACAAAAAAGAATTTTTACGAGGTATTGCAGATGTAACGGGTTTTGTTCGCAAATCAAATGTTGACCAAGCAGGCAGACATCGTGTTTATATTGAAATATCAAACAAGAATTGGTTTTTACCAACGCAGATTTGTAAACTCACACAATCCTTAAATGTAGCCATTCAATATATCGGCTACGGACATCCTAACATCAGAGGCGGCACAGGAACAAGTTGGGCAAAAGAACATCAGATAAAAATTTACTCAGAAGATTTTGAGAACATTGGTTTTTATATTTCTCACAAGAACGAAGCACTTGCAGAACTTGTAGAATACAACAAGGCAAACTTTACAAGACGACAAGCATTATGCACAGGAGTTGCAAGCAGAGAAAAAATCAAAGACAGTCATCCACACGAAACACACGAAAAATTACCAACAGAAATTAATGGGCAACATTTCAACGGCTTCAAAGAAATTTGTAAGTGCTTAGGTTGCTACTTACAAAAAGATTGAGCATGTATAAAAATGAAATAGAAATGTATCCCGACATTATCAAGTGGTTGACAACCGACTTGAAACAAAGATTTGGGAAGAAGGCAAAAAAAATTCAGGTGCTTGATACACACGACAGCGACCTTAGTAATTTTATCATGTATCTCAATTATCAAAAGTTTTTTCCAGAGTTTACAACATTTCAAATTCGCCAAGACATCACAGGTTTTATTGAGTATGCAGCCAAAGTTGAATTAGTTTTTGTTGAATGTAAAAACACAACACTTTCTCTTATCAATCTTTCTCAACTAATCGGTTATTCAAGTATTGCACTTCCGATTTATGCAATCCTACTAAGTCCGCAAGGAATGGGAACAACAATTACTAAGTTGCTTAAAACTTACAATAGAAAAGACGTTTTGGAATTCAAGCCGAACAGACATATTCAAGTAATCAAATGGGATTTCAACAAACAGGACATAGACCATATGAACAGCGTATTATAGCCAACGCATTTGGTGGCACATTTGCTTTTTTGCAACCGCACAATGCCAATCAAAAAAGCAAAAGAGCCACCAAGCCAACGCACCAAGCCAATAGTAAAATGGACTGACAACAAAACGACAGTAAAGAAGGGCAGCACCTAACATCGGCTCACAAACAATGCGGGGCGCGGCTTTCAGCCAATTTTAGCTCTCGCTGGCAAGGTTTGTAATGTGGGATAATGACGCAGCCACGAAAACCCGCACTGTTAGTAGCCGCAAGCGTTGCAGGCTAAGAATAATTAAATAGCAGCTCTCAAAGTTTTTGAAATTCTAATAGGATTTATTAACTGAACAGGTATAACAGTCTTTAATTCATATATTTTTCGAAATTTATCCAATAATTGGTTCGATAATCGTACTTTAGGGGTCACTAATAAAATATATAAAACGCTGTAATATAAATTATTACAGCGTTTTATATTTGACTATACTCCAGAATACACTCAATTTTTATTTTATGGCTTTTTTCAGATTGCAATTAGAATACAAAATTGAATTCTTACATATCTGAATAGATACCTGCTTTGAATTAATTGAAAATAAAAGTTAATCTACTTATCTTTATCCCAAATTGCTGGATAAAATAACTTCATGAAAAACATACTTATAGCATTTTTATTTATCATTATTTCAACTTTAACTTCTTTTTCTCAAAATTTTAAACTACAAGATTCCATTATAGAAAAGCGAACCAGGGACACATTAACAGTACATATATTACAGTATCGCAACGTAATTTACAACTTTGTTAATCATACAAAATTGGAAACAAAGAATGTACGGAAAGACCTTGAGGATGCTATGAAATTTATTATTACTCCTGAAGAAATTGCAAACATGGCATACGATCCCATGGTAACTAAGCGAGACTTTGATGAAATGATAAACAAAGGAGCTAGAAAAATGGAAAGTATTTTAGAAAATAAAATAGTAAAATATAATAAAGTATCAAAAGGCAGACTGGATAATGGGAAATATGAAAATGAAAAAAAGGCTGCCAGAGATACTTTTGAGGCGAACCTTAATACAGAAAATCCCGAGTGGTACGATTTTTATATTGTGAAGAACGGGGTATCAGATAATTGGAATAAGGATCGTGCGATGCTAAATGATATTATGAATAGTAAATCATATACTGGATACAGATTTGCACTTGATGATGCCCGGAGACATTATGAAGCGCCTTATTTTAAACTTCACGCTGACCTTGTTGAATTAAGGAGCCTGCCTACTATCCTATTGTGTATCGGCCACAAGCCTTTATATGGCATATAGGAAAAAAAATAAGATCCCATAATTATGTAATTAATTTTGGATTATTCATATTCATTTCCGATAATTTTACTCATTAAAAAATAAGTGTTGTCAGTTAATTGGACAATTAAATATTCCCAATTCTACAGGTAAATATTTTGAATTAACGTGTTGGTGCAATTGCTTTTTAGTACAAATACATCTATGGTTGGCAGCCAATACATGCCATCATTAAATAAGCCGTTGTCCCTTAATTCAAAGCCCTTACTTGGAAATAAAGGGTTGTTTTGGTCATTTAATAGATTCCTAATATTTACTTTCTCTTAAGTTAATTGGGGAATTTTTTCTTTCCAATTACTAATTGAATCCTGAAAGTAATCGCCACATGAATAACTTATGACCTTATAGGAACCATTTACGGGTTTCACATAATCATAATAAATATTATGTTTAACTTTAATTATAAATCCAAAATTTGATTATTAATTATTTGAATTTATTGCATACCTTTAACATAATTGCACTCTATTTTGAGTTCTTAAATCGGATAATTGTCTACAACATACTTCTTTTAATAAATAGACAATTTGATAATATATCAATGTTACAAAAACGGTTTGTTGGCAAATAGTTCAAGTATGGATTACCAAAAGAAAAACCACAAGGAACTTATTAATGAATTAAAGGAATTGCAGCAGAAATACAATTCATTAAAGAAATTGTACAAGAAAGATATTACTGAGCACAAACAAGCAGAGAAAGAGAGGCTTGAAAACGAGGCACGTTATCGTGCCCTGGTTGAGTCCTCACCCGATGCAATCACGCAGACTGATCTGAACGGCAGGATTCTTATGTGTAACATGCAAACTGCTTTATTGCATGGGTATGAAAGGCCGGAAGACTTGATCGGCAAAAGTGCGTTCGAACTCTTCTCACCGGATGAACAGGAACGTGCCAGCATGGACATGCAGAAAACCCTTAAGGTTGGGGTCATTAAAAATATTGAGTATCGTTTCCTTAAAAAAGACGGTTCTCAGTTTCAAGCCGAGCTTAGCGCGACATTAATCGCAGACACGGAGGGTAAACCTAACTCCTTTATGGCTTTGACGCGCAATATCTCCGAGCGCAAACGTATGGAAGAAGAATTGCACGAAAGTGAACAACACTATAAAATGGTTTCGGAACTTGCCACCGACTATGTTTTTAAAATTGGCATAGCTGCAAATGGTAAAGTTACAATGGATTTTGTATCTGATAACTTCTTTTCCATTACAGGCCGTACCAAAGAAGACGCCTTAACAGTCGAACTCTGGAATAACTTCATTCACCCGGATGACATGGGCAATGTAATTAGACATTTTCATCGATTGATTGTCGACCCTCAATCCACTGAGTTTGAATGTCGGTCATATATTCATGGCCATAAACTTAGATGTATCTATATTATTGCCAGGTCGGAATGGGATGAACATGAAAACAGAGTGACCGGAATTATTGGTGCCGTGAAAGACATTTCCGACCGCAAATTGGTGGAAGAGGCGCTAAAAACAAGTGAAGAGAGATACCGCCACCTTGTCGAAACAACTGATACCGGATATGTTATCATTGACAATAATGGAGTTGTTCTTGACGCGAATCCTGAATATATCCGCCTTTCAGGCCATGAAAAGCTCGATGAAATTCTTGGAAGAAGCGTGGTGGAATGGACTGCTGACGAAGAAAAAGAGTCAAACGCTCGCGCAATCGCGACATGCATGAGAAATGGCTTTATCAGGAACCTTGAACTTAAATATATTGACAAAACAGGCAATCAGACACCTGTTGAAATCAATGCAACGACTATTGAGATAGAAGGCAAACAAGAAATAGTTTCCTTATGTCGCGA
Source organism: uncultured Bacteroidota bacterium (assembly GCA_963726845.1). Classification (GTDB taxonomy): domain Bacteria; phylum Bacteroidota; class Bacteroidia; order Bacteroidales; family DTGW01; genus CAVSGB01. Next base: position 21,536 of record CAVSGB010000135.1, read on the forward strand.
TATTACCGAACGGAAACAGGCTGAGGAAGCGCTCAGCCGAAGCCATGAACGCTACAAGTTGCTGTACGAATATGCACCGGTCGGGATACTATTGGTGAACCGGTCAGGACAAATCCTTGATGTGAATCCTGCAGCCGTTCAAATTCTTGGTTCACCATCTGCTGAGGCGACAAAGGGTATAAACCTCCTGACATTTCCACTGCTCATTGAAGCTGGGATTTCAGCTGCCTATAAGCGTTGTTTTGAAACAGGTCAGACAGTCTTTGAAGAATATCCGTATATCAGCAAATGGGGGAAAGCTATTCATATGCTAATGAGGCTTGTCCCCATTTTTGATAAACACAATCAAGTGGATATGGTTCATAGTATCATGGAGAATATCACCGAGCGCAAGCAGATAGAACTTCTTTTACAAGAAAAAAATAAAACTATTGAAGCCCGAAACAAAGAATTCCAACAACAAAATGAAGAACTTAATCAAACGAACCTTGAACTAATAGAAGCCAAAGAAAAGGCCGAAGAAAGTGAAGAAGCTTATCGAATGTTATTTGAAAATATCAACGACGCTATATTTGTCATTGAATTGACTGAAAATGGCAAACCAGACAAATTTATTCAGGTTAACGATAATGCTTGTAAACGATTGGGCTATACAAAAGAAGAATTTTTCTCTTTAACACCTTATGATATTAATTCGGAGAATTCGAAAAAAGCCATTCCCGCATTAATGCTTAATATTCTTGAGAAAAAACATGCGATCATTGAAATGGAGCATCTTACTAAAGATGGGAGTATAATCCCGGTTGAGATAAGCACTAAAGTTACCAAATTCAAAAATAAACCTGTTTTTCTTTCCATTGCCCGGGACATCACCGAGCGCAAACAGGCGGAAAATGAAATAATAAAGGCCAAAGAAAAAGCTGAAGAAAGCGACCATCTTAAAACAGCATTCTTGCAAAACATGTCGCACGAAATTCGAACACCTATGAATGCTATTATAGGATTTTCTGAACTAATGACCGAAAATTATAACAACAAGCCAAAACTCGAAAAATTCTCAGAAATAATAAATCGTCGTTGTATCGACCTGCTTGAAATTATTAATGATATTCTCGATATAGCAAAAATCGAATCAGGACAATTACCTGTTACTAATGAAGAATGTAATCTGCCTGAATTATTTGCTGAGCTTTCTTCTTTTTTTACCGAATATCAGAAGCGGATCGGGAAACAACAAATAATGTTTAGTATGCAAGCCTTATGCGACCTGTCAGAAAATGTACTCATTACTGACAGGGTTAAGTTGAAACAAATATTCATCAACCTTATCAGCAATGCATTTAAATTTACTGATAAAGGAAAAATTGAAGGCGGCTGCAGGTTAGATGCCAACCTTAAACTTATTTTTTATGTTTCCGATACCGGAATAGGTATACCACCCGATAAACACGATGCAATATTTGAGCGCTTTGCCCAATTGGTCCATGATAAGAAACACATTTATGGCGGAACAGGTTTGGGTTTGTCTATTGTAAAAGGTTTATTAAACTTATTGGGTGGCAAAATCTGGATAGAATCCGTGGTTGAAAACCTTCTTGCCGAAAAGGCAGGAGGAACTACATTTTACTTTTCATTTCCTTATGAATTATCTCGTTCGGTGTATCACAAGCCTGTTTTAACCAACGAATCCCGGGAATATCATTTCAGCGGTAAAACTATTCTTGTAGTTGAAGACGACCTTTATAATGCTGCATATTTTAAAGAAATCCTTTCCGATACAGGCCTGAATATAATTCATGCCGTAAATGGGCATGAAGCTTTTCAAATTATTGCATCTCAAATAATTGATTTAGTGCTAATGGACATTCGCTTGCCCGATATCGACGGGTACAAAGCCATCCGCCAAATAAAACAGCAAAAGCCCAATTTAAAAATTATTGCACAAACAGCTTATGCTGCCCATGATGACAAACAAAAAGCTTACGATGCAGGTTGCATAGACTATATCAGCAAACCTTTAAAACGAAATATGTTATTATCTATGATTAATAAATATTTATAAGTAAGAAGTTGTTTGGAAATTACAAAAAAATCTAACACAGAGTAAATTAAAGTATTATTTGAAAATTTATTGAAATTATATTTTAAAAGCTACTTATTATGTACAAGATATTGAGAGTGCATTGAGAACACAGAGCGAAAAATCGCAAGCGATTTTTCAAATCTCTGTGACTTTTGTGCCTTCTTTGTTTTCAAAAGCTCAAACAAAGCATATTTTTTAAATGATTGGTTAAAGTAAATTAAAAGTATGGTTATTTCTCAGTGTCGAATTTTTATAAATTTCAAAATAGTCTTTAAGGTTTAATCAATTAAAACTTTTAAAAATGACAAATGCAAAAAACAATCTTTCAAAAGGAAGAATAATAGCCAGCTGGATTTTGGTTGGGCTATTGGGTGCAATTTTTATATTGTCAGCAATTATGAAACTGACCGGTGGAAAAGAAGTTACTGAAAGTCTTGCCAAATATGGATTAGAAGGGAAACAATCATTAATTGGCTTAGGAGAACTAATTGCTGCCTTTTTATTTTTAATTCCAAGAACTTCATCGCTTGGAGTTTTGTTTTTAAGCGCGCACATAGGTGGTATTATTGCTACACACATGGAACATGGGGAAATTTACATGCCCCTTGCCTTCTTATTAGTAATTGTCTGGATAGCTAACTGGCTTCGTAATCCCGGTATGTTCGCCTCTTTCACAAAGTAGTAAATTAACAAATTATATTCAATTCTATAACAAGGCATCTACAATTAACTCAAAATAACATTTTACATTTACCTTTCAATGTAAAATCAATTTATTATCATGAAATTTATTTTAAAACATATTATTACAGGCCTTTCATTTTTAGTACTAACACTAAAAATTGCATTTTCGCAACCTGCGCCTCAAAACAATAACCTTTCTGCAAATAATTCTCTTCGGGAACATTTGCTCATGGATTTTGGCTGGAAGTTTGCATTCGGCCATGCTTTTGATCCCAAAAAAGATTTTAACAACGGAACTGGATATTTTTCATATTATACCAAAACCGGTTATGGCGACGGGCTGCTTCTAAAAATTTCGATGACAGGTCGTGGCGGATACTCGATCTTCCTCACGATTGGGCTGTTGAATTGCCATTTAGCCCCAATGCCGGTTATAGCCATGGTTATAAAATAGTGGGCAGAAACTTTCCGGAAACAAGTATCGGATGGTACAGAAAGACTTTTTTATTCCAGAGTCCGACCTGGGCCGTCAAATAACTATTGAATTTGACGGTGTCCACCGCGATTCAAAAATATGGATAAACGGTTTTTATCTTGGGGAAGAACACAGTGGGTATTACAATTTTCAATACGATTTAAGTGAATATTTAAACTATGGAGGCGACAATGTAATAGCAGTCCGAGTGGATGCGACCATGGAAGAAGGCTGGTATTATGAAGGTGCCGGTATTTACCGTCATGTCTGGCTTACCAAAACAGCGCCTCTTTGCATTGCACCTTACGGAATTTTTATAACTTCCGAACTAAAAGATAATATTGCTGAGATTACAGCAAGGTCTACTGTAAAAAATCATGAAAATGCAAAAGCAGTATTTGATATAGTTGAAATAATAAATGATGCAAACGGGAAACAAATTGCTACCGGTTCTTTAAAACATATAACCTTAGAATCGGGAGAAGAAAAAGAATGTTTCAATAAGATTACTGTTACAAGTCCAAATCTTTGGTCGGTTGAATCTCCTTATCTTCATAAGCTTGTTACAATAATAAAGAGGGGTGATAAAATCGCAGATCAGGTTGAGACTACATTTGGAATCCGTATTGTAAGGTTTGATGCCAAAGAAGGGTTTTTCTTAAATGGGAAACATCTATTACTCAAAGGTACCAACAACCATCAGGACCATGCCGGCGTTGGGACAGCAATTCCTGATGCACTGCAGGAATTCAGGGTTAAATCTTTAAAAGAAATGGGGAGCAATGCCATACGTTGTTCGCACAACCCTCCTACCCCTGAATTATTGGATGCCTGCGATCGGTTGGGAATGTTGGTACTCGATGAAAACCGGCTGATGGGAATTAATACCGAACATCTCGATTTATTAAAAGACCTAATCAAGCGCGACCGTAACCATCCTTGCGTATTTATATGGTCTCTGGGAAATGAAGAGTGGGCAATAGAAAGCAATATCCTGGGTGCGCGTATTGCTTCGACCATGCAGGCATTCGTGCACAGGCTCGATTCGAGCCGAAAGGTTACAACGGCCATAAGTGGCGGTTGTGGAAATGGAACTTCTTCTGTGCTTGATGTTATGGGCTTTAATTATTTACACCAATGCAATATCGATGAGTACCATAGTAAATTTCCTAACCAGCCTGGCCTGGGAACTGAGGAGACTACAACCCGCGGCACAAGGGGAATTTATATTACAGATTCTGTAAAAGGTTATATGATGGCAACCGACCGTTTGCCTTCAGGAACAAGCATAGAAGAAGGTTATAAGTTTTATGCCGAACGTCCTTTTCTTGCAGGATTGTTTTTCTGGACAGGCTTCGATTATCGTGGCGAGCCTCATCCTTACGGTTGGCCACAGGTTGCTTCACAATCAGGGATTATAGATTTATGTGGCTTCCCAAAAGACCCTTTTTATTACCTGAAATCAGTATGGACATACGAACCGGTATTGCACCTTCTGCCTCACTGGAACTGGAAAGGAAAGGAAGGAAAACCAATTAAGGTATGGGCATTCACCAATTGCGATGAAGTTGAACTTTATCTCAACAACAAAAGCTTAGGGCGAAAACCTTTGCCAAAAGATTCACACATTGAATGGACAGTGAATTACGAACCTGGAACTTTGCTTGCCAAAGGTTTTAAAAATGGTAAAGAAATTATAATAGAAAAATTAGAAACAACCGATGTTCCATCCGATATTCAACTAAAACCAGATCGAACAGAAATTAAAGCCGATGGCGAAGATGTTTCTGTTATTGCTATCAATGTGTATGATCCTAAAGGTCAATTTATCCCGGATGCTGATAATGAAATTTCATTTACACTGGAAGGCCCGGGGAAATAATAGGTGTCGGAAATGGCGATCCATCATCGCACGAGCCTGACAGGTATATTGAAAAAGTAAACCAGGTATTTATTGAAAACCTGAAAGCTCAAATAGTTCAAAGAAAAATAGATTATAATGAAGTCAATCCTGACTTTAATGATTCTGATTGGCCTTCTGCGCTTGACGAACAAGGCAATTACAATGTTAAACTGAAAGATACTTCTAAAATTGCCATTATCCGTGGTTCGTTTTCTTTGCCAGAATTGTCGGGCAACACGGAAGTGTCAATATTTCCAAAAAGTATGGGAGAAATCCAGGCAGTTTATGTAAACGGCCATTTGATTGCAAATAATATAAAACGCTTTGATGATGTTAAAGAATTCAAACTTGATCAGGCAATAATCTACAAGGGGAAAAACATTTATGCAATAGTTGGAATACCACAGAAACCACGGTACCAGTGGGATGACCTTAATGCCGATCCCGGTATTATCAAAGTATCTGAACCAGCTGGCAAATGGAAAAGAAAATTATTCAATGGATTGGCCCAGGTAATCGTTCAATCGTCGAAACAAGCAGGAGAAATTACATTAACAGCTACTTCAGAAAATTTAAAATCAGAATCTGTAAAAATTTTTTCTAAGGCTGTTGTTCTTCGCCCGGCTGTTAAATAAAAGAAAGGCCATTATTGATTTGGTCAGAATTGCTTCTCGTATAGAATACAATTGAACCCGTCAATAATAGTCCTTCCTGTTTTTTTGAAACCGACACTAAGGTACAATCTTTGTGCAGCAACCTGTATTTCGGATGTTTCAAGATGAAACCCTGAATAACCTATTTCTTTTGCCCTTTCTTCAAGTTTGCAATAAATCAATTTGCCAAATCCTTTTCCCTGAAATTCAGGCAGCACTCTCATTCGCTTCACTTCTGCTAAAGTTTCAGAAGTCTTTTTGAAAGCGCCCATTGCAATGATTTTCCCATCGGTTTCTAAAACCAGGAATTCACCGGAAATTTCATTGTAAACGTCTTCGATATTTTGCAAATCATGATCCCAATGGCCATTTCCTTTAAATGCACCAATCCTTTCCATTGCAGTACGGTGCAGCTCCATTACCTGACAGTAATCTTCTTTTTTGTACCGCCTGATATTCACTTATTTTACTTATTTTGAAAGCCGGACCATCAAAACATCATGACCTGGAATTTCTGCTTTTAAAGGTTTGTCGGTTTTGCCTATTGTTTTCTTTGCCCATAAATCGCGGATATTGTACACATCTTTTTCAAACTTAATTTCTTTTTTGAAGAATTCATCTACTATGTTTTGGTGTCTCCAGTCAAAATCCAATTTTATTGTTTTTGCAGAACGGTTAAGAAATGTCAAAGCCCAATCGCCCCCTTTCAAAGGTTTGGCAAATATTTCAACACTATCAATAACTTTATATTTAAAACATTCAACTCCCAACGAATCCTGGTCAATTGACAGCACTTCCCTATTTGTCAGAATTTCATTTGTTACTTTATTCATATTCCTGAGATCGTTACCGGCAATAAGCGGGGCAGTGAGCATGCACCACAACGAAAAATGGGCACGGTCTTCATTAACAGTCATTCCATTTCCGACTTCCAGCATATCCGGGTCGTTCCAATGGCCAGGACCTGCATAATTGCGCAAATCTTTTTGCATATCGAGTATTTGTAAAACTCCCCATTGCGACCAGCCCGGATGTTTCATTTCGCAATCAAAACATGGGTATATATCGCCAGTAGCACGCCACATGTGACCGGTTTCTTTAGCCCATTCCCAGGGTTTGCTCGTTACCCCACTCGCACATGCTGAAAAGAACAGGACGACCAGTTGAAAATAAAGCATCGCGCATGGTTGTATATGCTCCTTTGGCATTTATATTATCTGTATTGCACCAGTCATATTTCAGGTAATCAACGCCCCATTTTGCATACGTAATAGCATCCTGATATTCATGCCCCAGGCTGCCGGGCCTGCCGCCACAAGTTTGTGCACCAGCATCGGAGTAAATACCAAATTTTAATCCTTTTGCATGAATGTAATCAGCCAGGGCTTTCATCCCTGAAGGAAACCTCTTCGGGTCCGGATGGATAAAACCCAGGCTATCGCGCTGTCCATGCCAGCAATCATCGATCACGATATATTGATATCCGGCATCCTTCATGCCACTCGACACCATTGCATCGGCAATTTGCCTTATCATATCCTCGTTTACATCGCATGCAAATTTGTTCCAACTGTTCCAACCCAGTGGTGGTGTCAAAGCCAACTGATTAAATTTCTGACTGTAAATACTGATTGATACAATCAATCCAAGTAAAATAAAAATCTTCTTCATAGTTAAAAATTATTTAAATTTATTTTTCAGTTCAAATTTCAAATTTATGCTCAGTACATTCTGATAAAACATCAACACACAACCGATCATAACAATGACTTAAACCTGGCAGGGCTCATCGAAGGAAATATTAAATGAATGTTTACCTTCGATGGTCCTGCTTAGTTCAAGAGTATTAATTTTAACATCGGTTCGGGATAATTTATTTATGGCTAAAGCCCTTTATTAAATTGTCTTTCATTAACACCAGGCTTAAGCATGGAGTCAGTCATCAAGTTGATATCTTGGACTTTATCCTAAACATTTATTGTTACCCCGAACTTTACTTAATTTTCAGATTGCTATTTGTTCAACCTTAATATATTCTCGTGAAATTAGTACTTAAAAAAATAATCTGAAATTTTTTACAAATAAAAAAATAAATAATACTTCAAAAACTCAAATTTTGTTGTAACCTAAGGCATATAATGTTAAAATTTAGAATCCTCAAGTCACGGGGTGACTTATTAAAGTTCAATAATTTAAATGAATGAAATTGTTTATAGTCACCCCGTGATTTTCATCCAAATTGGCTATCTTTGCAATCCAATTTTAAAAACAATAATGAGCAATATAATAGCTATTGTAGGCCGGCCAAATGTAGGAAAATCAACACTGTTCAACCGGTTGACCGAAACCCGCAATGCAATCGTTGATGAAACAAGCGGCACAACACGAGAACCGGCATTACGGAAAGGCCGACTGGAACGGAACCGAATTCTCGGTTATCGATACCGGAGGTTATGTAATTAATTCCGCTGATATTTTTGAAGAAGAAATAAAAAAACAGGTTACACTGGCAATAGAAGAAGCAGACGTTATATTATTTCTTGTTGATGTTACTTGCGGCATTACCGATTTAGACGAAGCTGTTGCTGCACTATTGAGAAAGTCGAAGAAAAAAGTTTTTGTAGTTGCAAATAAGGTGGATAATTACGAACGCATCCACGACTCTTACGAATTTCACAAATTTGGACTTGGCGATGTGTATTGCATTTCATCGATGAGTGGCAGTGGCACTGGTGAATTACTCGACATGTTGGTTGCTTCATTCGCAAAAGAAACTACTGATATCGAAGAAGATTTGCCAAAAATAACTGTAGTTGGCCGCCCTAATGTAGGGAAATCGTCATTGATAAATGCCCTGATTGGCGAAGAACGTAACATTGTAACACCCATTGCCGGAACGACCCGCGATTCAATATTTACTCGATATAATAAGTTCAACTACAATTTTTATCTGATAGATACAGCAGGTTTGCGCAAAAAAAGCAAGACGATGGAGAATATCGAATTTTATTCTGTTATGCGGTCCATCCGGTCTATAGAGAGTTCAGACGTGTGCCTGATCATGCTCGATGCACAACAGGGAATCGAAGCCCAGGATTTAAATATCTTTCAGCTTTGCCAGAAGAACAAAAAAGGAATTGTAATTTTAGTAAATAAGTGGGACCTTGTTGAGAAAGATAATCATTCTACCATTGAATACACCAAATTGATACATGAAAGGATAGCCCCTTTTATTGACGTTCCGATTATTTTTACATCGGCAATTACAAAGCAGCGAATCCACAAAGTACTCGAAACTGCTATCGAAGTTTATAAAGTGCGGAAACAACATGTACCTACTGCAAAATTAAATGAAGTAATGCTTGCAGCAATCGAGGCATATAGAACCGCCTGCCATAAAAGGGAAATTCGTAAATATTAAATTTGTAACACAGTTGCCAACTGCAACACCATCGTTTGCGTTTTTTACAAATTTGCCACAATATGTAAAAGAGCCATACAAACGCTATCTTGAAAATAAACTCCGCGAGAACTTTAATTTTTCAGGTGTCCCAATACAAATTTACATCAGGCAGAAATAGTTTAAAAGGAATTAGGAAACCGAAATCAGGAGACCGAAAACCGGAATCAGAAAAACGGATTCGGGAATTAGAATCCAGCCACCAGCATCCAGGATCAAAATAATAACAAATTTATCTCAAGTAGTAAAGTGTTTAAGGTTTTGCATGGCACTAATTTTTATATCCTAATCCCCATAAACAACACATCGTCTACCTGGTCGAGTTGGTCCCTCCAGAGGTTGAATGTATTTTTCACATGGCTATATTGTTCCTCCATTGGCAAATCATGGATGTCTTTTAAAAGGGTGCGCATACGTACCATTTTAAACTTTTTGCCCATCGGGCCGCCAAACTGGTCGGGATATCCATCAGAGAACATGTAAATTAAATCGCCTTTACTCAATTGGAAAACCTTATTTTCAAAATCTTTACATTCAGTAGCGTATTCATTGCCACCAATTGAGCTTTTGCTACCCTCAACATAAACCTGTTCGCCATTCCTGTAAAGTATTACAGGTCGCATTGCTGAAGCAATACTAATCTTATAATTTTCAGTATCAATTTCGCAAGCAGTCAAGTCCATTCCATCACTTGACGTTTCAGATTCAGCATTTTGGTTTAATGTCGACCTGATTTCTTCATCAAGTTTTTCCAGAATATGTGTCGGGGTCACTACATCCGGCCTATTGCAAATATCTTTTATCAACGTGGTACCAATCATTGACATCAACGCCCCGGGAACGCCATGTCCCGTGGAATCGCCACATACTATCACAAACTTGCTATCGGTTATTTTATCAAACCAGTAAAAGTCACCACTGACAATGTCGCGCGGTTGGTAAAATATAAAACAACCTGAAAATGAGTCATGTAATTTTTTAATCGATGGAAGAATGCTTGCTTGTATTCGTTGTGCGTATGTTATGCTATCGGTAATATCGCGATTTTTGGTTTCGATTTCTTCTTTTTGTTCAACAACTTCGCGTGTTCGTTCGTCAAGCATTTTCTGAAGATACTGTTGGAATTGAATTTGCTTTCTTTCCCTATATTTTATATATAAGTATAATAACACAATTACAACGATCAGTGAGAGCAATATAAACCACCAACGTTTCCATAGAGGGGCACTAACATGAATTTGCATTTTAAGCGGTTCTAAAGCAGAAATACCTTCTGCATTATAAGCCTTTAAAAGAAATGTGAACTTCCCATCATCAATCCTTGGATAATAAGCATAGGTATTTTGCGTAAGGTCGGACCATTCTGTTTCCCAACCATCAAGTTTATATTGATACTTTACAGAAGTTGGAGAACGATAACTTAAACCAACAAAGTCAATTCGGATGCGATATGAACCATACGGTAACTCTATGCGATCGCCAAACTCAATTTCCTTATCGTTTATTTTAACCGAAATTAAGTTTAATGCAGGTGGCAAAAGTTTCTGCCTGTTCTTTTGGTAATTATATTGGATTAAACCCACTGATGTGCCAAATCGTATTGTTCCGTTCTGATTAATAGTAATTGAATTCTGGTTGCAATCGCCCGAAATACCAATTTCTGGCCCATAGGTCATTATTTTTAGTGTCGACGTATTAATCTTGCTTATTGCAAGCCGGTGCCCAACCCAAACATTACCATCTTCGTCGGTTATTAAACTATAGCAATAATCAGACTTCAGGCCATTTCTCTCGGTCAGGTTAATTGGTGTATCTTTTCTAAACTCAAAAATACCATCCCCATAGGTTGCAGCCCATAAATTGCCTTGCTTGTCTTCTGTTATTGAATAAAACTCAAGTTCGCCAACACCTGAAATTTTATAATGTTTTTCGGAATTAAGTGACATAAGCCCATTGCTTTTTGTTGCAATCCAGACAATACCTTTTGAGTCGATAAAAAGATCATTTATTTTATTATGTGGCAAATCGGTATCGGTACTAAAATGTTTGTTTTTTCCATTACTCAGGTCAAATACGAAAACGCCGCCATTTGTAGCTACCCAAAGCTCATTTTTAAGGTTTTTAATCGCGTTTACTTTATTTTCAATAGAATTTGATGAATAAAAAAAACTGCTGATTTTTTCAGATTTCAAGTCCATTTTATATAACCCGCTTTTCTCAGTACCAATCCATAGAACATCATTTTTTTCAAGATGCAAGGATAATATGTTATCGGAAGGGAGGCCATTCTTTTCTGTAAAAATTTTATGCAATTGGGGATTCTTAGAATCAATTTTAATTAAAGTCTTACGACTACCTAACCAGAAATTTTCCTTATCTGAAACTATTGAAAGAATATCATTGCCAAAGCCTTCGTTTTTAAAATTATAAAAAACAAAAGCTTCATCAATAATTCCCGATAGTCCATTGCTGTATGTCCCGATCCAAATATTTCCTTCCGTATCCTGAAAGGCATTTTTAATAAAATTATCGCCTAACCCGTTGTCCTGGTTATAATTTATTATCCCATCATAAGTCTTTTTATCGGCTGAATAAGTAAGCTTATAAATACCATTACCAAATGTACAAACCCAAAGATCACTTAATTTATCCTCGAGTATCCATTGGACATTTTCAGACGATAAATTGAACTTCTCCCCTAAATTTGTTATTTTATAATTTTCATCACCAGAACCTTTTACCAGAAGAAAAAATCCTGCATCTTCAGTTCCAATAAAATATTTATTTCCTTCGTTCTTAGGAATTATGCACTGTATTTTGGAAGCCGGGATATCTTTTATTCTAAACTCGTTAATAATTTTTTCGCCTTTTAAATCAATTCTTACGACCCAAAGGCCGTTGTCGGTTCCAGCGAGGAATTCTCCACTAGAAAGCGATGTAATCGAAAAGTATAACCTTTCCTTTGTGCCATTAGTAATTTTATAACTATTATTTTTATCGAAAACATAGAACCCGCTATTTTGAGTTGATGCCACAATTAACCCATCCGGGCCTTCTGCAAACCCGCTTACCTTGCTTGGCGATTCGAAATTCCGATAAATTTTCCTAAGCTTCCTGTCACTGTAACAATATACGCTTCCATCGTCGTAACCTAACCACATCTTACCTGAATTATCGCGGTATATAGCACTTGTAAAAGATTCTGGCAATGTATCGGCAGATTGTGGTAAAGTAAATTTAATTCCATCGAAACGGCAAGCCCCGGCGCCTGTACCTAACCAGAGAAAACCGCTTTTATCCTGGTTTATTGAATAAATTGTAGGATGAATAATACCTTCATCTATTCCATAACGTTTAAAATTTATAGTCTGGGAATATATTTTTACTTCAGCAAAAAGGATGACAAACAAAGCTGCCAAAAATGTTTTATTGAATATTCGCCTCACGATAGTGAATTTTATATTAATATTTTAAAAAAACCAATTTTAGAAAAAAATGAAATCTATGTTCTTGAATCATGAAATAAATTATTCAGCTTTTTTTGCACCTATTGAATATTTGTATTTAGGCACACCACCAATTGGAATTGTGTAGAATGGCAGCAATTCGCCATATTGGTTTTTTACATAAATAACAACATTGTTGTTTTTCACGGGATTTGTTTTGTTCTTAATAAGCTGAATATCCAATGATGTATTTTTTTCTTCCGGAATAATTTTAAATTCGCTTTCTACCCATTCATCATCTCCAGACACCTTTTCAAATTGTCCTTTTCTGGCGACAGAAACAATACGAATAAAACCGTCATTGTCCCAGTCGAAGTTGCTTTGCTTAACAGAAATTGTACGATCATCGATATATGGATAAATATGCGATACCTGTTCAGGATCGTCCCACATGCGAAAACATTGGCGGTACGCAAATGCATTTGCCCCCTCAATTGGCTTGTTGCTTGCTGGTTCGGTAGAGAGGAAGTATTTATATAGGTTACCGTCATCACCAGAAATCCCTTCGGCAATAATTTTAAATACATAACCACTGTATTTTTGCACAAGTTCGCCTTCGGTGGGATTGAACTGGGCCAAATGTGTACCAGTTTTTATCATATTTAGGTTCGTTCCCGAAAGTTTTAGTAGCAAGCAAATTTCCACTTTTGTAATTTCCTACCGGCAGAGGACTTTGTGCTGCCTCATCCGACCAGCATTTTTTCCCACCATATATTGAGAAAGAAGTTTCAGTATCCCACACACCATTTATCTCGTCAATATCGCCACCACAATCGGGATCATAAACCCTTATGTAAATAGGCTTTTTGAACTTCTCGGGAATCAGAAAAAAGAAAATCTCGACATGGCTATCGTCTCCCCAGGAACTAGGAGCATTTATACCAAATGTAACAAGGTATGGGATATTTTCGTCTTCAGCAGGTGCAGCCTGTCCAAAGCAGGAATAAAGAGGTAAAATAACAAGCAGGGTTGTAATGATCAGTTTCATTGTAAAATCATTTTTTGAAGGCCTTAAATTACAAAAAAAGCCAACAATATCAATATTATCTCCAAAAGCTTTTTTTAAAAATATTTAAATTCGAAATAAAAAATATTTATCAACAACGCATAACCCAATACTCACAAGCCTTTCAATTAATACTCCGAAAAAAATTAGTAAATCAAAAAAACAAAAATATATGAAATTCTTGAATATGTTAGATAATACTTCTAAGGTTTTTTAACAGCAATACTTTTGTACACACAGGCCTTTCGAATACCATTTCGTCCTTGTGTGCTCTCAAGTTGTAATTTCACATCGTAAACCCCCTCCTGATAAAATGGATGAGAAACATTCTCCCCAATTCCCTTTAACCCGTCGCCAAAATCCCAATAATATTTAGCTATTCGGAAGTTTTTCATATAACTTTTTTTTGCATCCAATTTTACAGTATCGCCTTCACTGGCAAATTCAGGTGCAGTAATAAATGGTTGTTCTACTTCTTCAACTACGTGTTCGTACTGGGCCTGGCTGAAATAAACTTCACCGGTAAGCGAATCGATCACATTAAGTTTTACAATATATTTTCCGGTTTTTGCATAACAGTGTTTTGCCTCGATAGCACGTATTTTAATGCCATCGCCAAAATCCCATTCGTAACGCATGCTACCGGTTACGTCGCCTTCAGATGTGCCATTTTCGAAAAATATGTAACAGAAATTATTCTTTTGTTGCTGCTTGCAATTTTCAAAATCTGTAATTACCGACTTAAAAGAATAAATATCATCGCTTTTTGCCCGGTTAGATGAAAAATAACCTGATTGTAAATATTCGTCGGCGATAAGGCCAAAATCATCGTAAATACTATTAAATGGCTCTTTCATATTTTGTGGCTTGAGCCATTTTTCATCAAATTGTTGTGAAAAGAAAATATCATAGCCACCGCGCGAATTCCATCCTTTTGAAGAAAAATAAAGCCTGCCGGAACTATGAATAAAAGGGAAAGCTTCGTTTTTGTTCGAATTTATATTTGGCCCGAGGTTTTCTGGTTTTGACCACCTGCCAGTTTTAAAATAAGTAACATATAAATCGAAACCTCCATAACCTCCCGGCATATCCGATGCAAAATACATTGTCGACCCGTCATTGGTCACCGACGGGTGCATAATATTGAATTCGGTGCTATTGTATTCGAATGGTTTTATATTTATCCATGAACCATTATAATATTCAGCAAAAAAAATCCCGGCATTGTTTCCTGCTTTTGAATAGTTTCCAAATTTTTTGGAAGCATTAATATTACGTGTAAAGGCAACTTCCAGGCCATTGTTATAAAATGATGCCGGACCATCATTAAATAGGGTGGTTAATCCATTTGACATGACTTCAGGCGTTCTCCATTTTTTATTGTCTTTCATACCCGTGAAATACATATCAATAAGTTTCATTGGCTTTTCAGAAGTGTCGCTATAGCTAATTATCACATCGTTTTTACGATTGGAGCAAAAAACAATGCCATCTTTATAATATGCAGGCGAAAATTCATCATATTCCGATGTATTAAACGACAATTTTTCAATTGTAAACTGAGGTTGCGCATAAACATCAGCGCCAGCATTTATTAGTAATGCTATGCAAATGATAATTATATGTATTAACCTGTTCATACTAAAAATATCTTGGGTTAAAAGCTTTGATCTTATAAGAGAATTCGTACCTCAATGAAATTTCATGCGACATGTGATTAAAATAATTGATAAGGCGCTGCAGCGTAATCAAATGAATAACCTAATTTGAGTTGCGGGTTAAATTGAATTTCGACCATATAGGAAATTGCCTGGTTGACCCGATCTGCTATTCCTAACCATAATTTATCGTTAAGCAAAATAATATTAAGGTTTAAATCTTCCTGCAATTTTGTAACTGAATTGTATTTAATCAATGTAGTTGGTTTCACTTTAAAATTCCTGGAAATGTCGAACAGATAGCCTGCCGTAAACATATAGTTGTAGTTATTAATATCATTATAAATCGCATATCCGTTATGCGAAGCAGATTCTTTATAGCTTAAAAAATAAGGGACTGATAAACCAAGAAAAGCATGATATGAATAATAATATATCCCTGCGCCAAAATTAGGCAACATATAATTCTCGTTGTTGTTGCTGAATGCAGGATCAGAAGGATCAATTAAATAAATATTTTTCCAGTTGAAATTTGCGAAATGCATACCTGCCCTCAGGCCAAATGCAAGTTTCCCTTTGCCTAAATTCACCCTGTATGCATAATTAAAATAAGCTTGTGTATTCCTTGTCTGGCCCTGAAGTTTCGTTAAGTAATAAAAAACCAATACCAATATGTGCATTTTTTAACGGTGCATGTATACTTAATGTTTGATAAACCGGAGCCCCATCAAATCCAACCCATTGGTCGCGGTACATCAGGTTTACACTTAATACTTCCCGACTTCCTGTATAGGCAGGGCTTAGCAGCAATCCATTCGAAACATACTGGCTAAATACAGGAAAATCCTCAGCTTCGATTAACCCGTTTAGCAAAAATGACAGCAATAATATGTAAATTAATTGTTTCACTAACGCCTTATAATAAGAAAACCTTTATACGTCCTGCCAATTATCCTTAGTATATAGTAATATGTGTCGGAAGGCAACGGAGTTCCATCATGTGTTCCATCCCAATCACCCTTATAATTTGTATCATGATAAACTTCGGCACCCCATTTATTGATAATAATCAACTCAGCATTTTTACCTCTGAGATTCTCAATACCCGGAATTTCAAATTTGTCGTTTATGCGAGCAATACTAACTAATGAGTGACGATAATAAA
>CAVSGB010000136.1:0-7385 GCA_963726845.1 uncultured Bacteroidota bacterium
TTACCCCGATTTCAGCATTGGCTTGTTTGTTCTCGTCTGAAGGAATATAACCTCTGCCTTTATTGACATTCAACTCAATATGAAGCTTAACACTTGGTTCTAAGTGACAAATAACCAAATCGGTATTAAGTACTTTAAAACCACTAAGCACTTTATTTAAATCCCCTGCTTTAAAAGCGTTTGTTCCACCAACATTAACATGAATTTTTTCATGGTCAACATCATCAACAATCCTTTTAAAACGAACCTGTTTAAGGTTTAGAATGATTTCAGAAACATCTTCAACTATGCCTTTAATTGTAGAAAATTCATGGTTTACACCTTCAATTTTTATTGAAGTAATTGCAAACCCTTCTAATGAAGAAAGCAATATTCTTCTCAGTGCATTGCCTATGGTAATTCCATATCCTGGCTCCAAAGGCCGAAATTCGAACTGCCCCGAAGTATCAGTTGCACTAACCATAATTACTTTATCGGGCTTCTGAAATGCTAATATTGCCATATATTTTTATAAAATTATTTCGAGTATAATTCAACTATCAACTGTTCTTTAATATTTTCGGGAATATCGCTTCTTTCCGGTACATTAAGGAACTTACCTGTCAGGTTTTCTTTGTCCCATTCTATCCAGGAAGTACGATTGTAACGTGCGCTTCGCAGTGATTCGTTTACAATTTCCAATGATTTAGACCTCTCACGAACACCCACAACATCGCCAGGTTTAACATGAAATGAAGGTATATTTACAACACTCCCGTTTACTGTAATATGACGGTGCGAAACTAATTGACGTGCACCATTACGTGAAGGTGAAATACCAAAACGAAAAACAACATTGTCAAGTCTCGATTCTAACAGTTGAAGCAATACTTCACCCGTAACACCCTTGCTGCTTTGAGCTTTGTCAAACAAATTTGAAAATTGTTTTTCAAGCACGCCATAAGTATGTTTTGCTTTCTGTTTCTCTTTCAACTGGGTTCCATATTCGGAAAGTTTTTTTCTTTTTCTGTTTAACCCATGCTGTCCCGGAGGATAATTCTTTTTCTCAAAAACTTTATCTGGCCCAAAAATGGGTTCTCCAAATATTCTTGCAATTTTAGTTTTTGGCCTGTATATCTTGCCATTTGTAAAATAAATGAATAATTTCAAACTAATATTCAACTTGTTATACTCTTCTTCTGCTCGGTGGCCTGCAACCATTGTGAGGCAAAGGAGTTACGTCAACAATTTCTGTAACTTCAATTCCACATGCATGAATTGATCTGATTGCAGATTCTCTTCCTGATCCAGGCACTTTTACATAAGCTTTTACTTTACGTAATCCTGCTTCGTATGCTACTTTTCCACAATCTTCTGCTGCAGTTTGGGCAGCATAAGGTGTATTTTTCTTTGATCCCCTGAAACCCATTTTACCAGCCGATGACCAGGAAATTACCTGACCATCACTATTGGTAAGGGAAACAATGATATTATTAAATGATGCGTGAATATGGGCTTGACCGATAGCCTCAACTTTAACTGATTTTTTTTTGGATGATCCAGTCTTTTTTGCCATTTTTATTATTTATTATCCTTTAACTGCTTTCTTTTTATTAGCGATTGTTTTCTTCTTTCCCTTTCTGGTACGCGCATTGTTTTTAGTGCGTTGTCCTCTTAAAGGTAACCCGGACCTGTGACGTACACCACGGTAGCAACCAATATCCATTAGACGCTTGATATTTAACTGTACCATTGATCGAAGTTCGCCTTCAACTTTCAATTGTTCATTAATAAATCCACGAATTTTCGAAAGCTCTTCATCATTCCAGTCTTTCACTTTAACTTCTTCGCTAATCCCGGCTTGTGATAAAATGTTTTTAGCTGAACTTTTACCAATACCATAAATATAAGTTAAACCTATTATACCTCTTTTATTTTTCGGTAGATCGACACCTACAATTCTTGCCATAATTATTTTTTTGGAAGTGCAAAATTAATTAAATTATCCCTGACGTTGTTTAAACTTAGGATTTTTTTTGTTAATTACATAAAGCCGGCCTTTTCGCCTTACTATCTTACAATCGGCGCTGCGTTTCTTTATTGATGTTTTGACTTTCATTTTATTAAATTTTATTTATATCTAAATGTAATCCGTCCTTTGGTTAAATCATAAGGCGAC
Organism: uncultured Bacteroidota bacterium; assembly: GCA_963726845.1. Lineage (GTDB taxonomy): Bacteria > Bacteroidota > Bacteroidia > Bacteroidales > DTGW01 > CAVSGB01. The sequence continues at coordinate 2,159 of CAVSGB010000136.1, forward strand.
ATTTCCACCCTCACTTTATCGCCAGGTAATAATTTTATGTAATGCATTCTCATTTTACCAGAAATATGAGCTGTAATTACGTGCCCATTTTCTAATTCAACACGGAACATAGCATTAGATAATGCTTCGGTTATTGTTCCGTCTTGTTCTATAAGAGGCCTGCTTTGACATTAATAATTATAACCTTTTTAAAATTCCCTATCACCTAAAATTTCTGCAATATATGAAAAAGTAGATAATATATCTGCTTTGTCTTTTTCAATAGCTACAGCAAGTTCAAAATGTGCTGAAGGTTTGTTGTCATGTGTCCTGATTGTCCAACCGTCTTTTTCCTGGTATACTTTCTTAGTACCCATATTTATCATGGGCTCAATACATAAAACCATTCCTTTTTTTAACATCGGGCCAGAACCTCTTTTGCCATAATTTGGAACTTCAGGTGCTTCGTGCAAATGGGTTCCTAAACCATGGCCAACCATCTCGCGAACTACCAGTATACCCGGCAGCTTCACAAAAAGATTGCACTGCATTTGCTATATCGCCAACCCTTTTGCCATCAACTGCCATCTCAATCCCTTTAAAAAGGCTTTGCTTAGTAATAATCAGCAATCTTTTTACTTCCTCAGAAATTTGTCCGACAGCAAAAGTATAAGCAGTGTCACCATAATACTTATTCAAAATTACACCGCAATCGACAGATATTATGTCACTTTCTTTTAATATAATATTTCCAGGTATTCCATGTACGACCTGGCTATTAATTGATGTGCAAAGTGTTTTCGGATATTTATTGTAACCTAAAAAACCAGGAATACCTTTATTATCCCGAATAAATTCTTCAGCCCTTTTATCTAATGTTTCAGTTGTGACCCCAGGTTGAATAAGTTTAGCAACTTCAGCAAGTGTTTTTGATACCAGAATATTACTTTGCCTTAATAACTCAATTTCTTCAACTGTTCTGATTTGGCCCATCAAAGAACGTTATAACTAATTGTTTATTTAACTTGACCTGCCTTTAATTCGACCGGTCTTCATCAAACCATCGTAATGTCGCATCAAAAGATGACTTTCGATTTGCTGCAATGTATCAAGAATTACACCTACCATAATCAATAAACTGGTGCCACCGTAAAAATGAGCAAAAGCTGAAGTCATACCTACCATCATTGCAAATGCTGGTAAAATAGCTACGCCTGCAAGGAAAATAGCCCCAGGCAAAGTGATCCTTGACATAATTGAATCTATAAATTCGGAAGTTTTCTTACCTGGCTTCACGCCCGGGATAAAACCACCGTTTTTCTTCATATCTTCTGCCATCTGGTTTGGATTAACAGTAATGGCCGTATAAAAATATGTAAATACTATAATAAGCAAAGCAAAAGTAAAATTGTACCAAAATCCAGTTATTTGGGAAAATGCAGCAACAAATCCCGACATGCTTTCAGATTTTGCAAATCCGGCTACTGTAATTGGAATAAACATAAGTGCCTGGGCAAAAATGATTGGCATTACACCAGCAGCATTAACTTTTAAAGGTATATATTGACGGACCCCGCCAAATTGTTTATTACCTACTATTCTTTTTGCATATTGAACAGGAATACGTCTTGTGCCTTGAATAAGTAATATTGTTGCAGCAAAAATTACAAATAATGCAACTATTTCAACTAAAAATACCACAAGCCCACCGCCTTTTTGTTCCAAACGTGAAGCAAATTCCTGGCCAATTGCCAAAGGCAACCTGTGAATGATTCCAATCATAATAAGTAATGAAATACCATTACCAATACCTTTTTCAGTTATTCTTTCACCAAGCCACATTATGAAAATAGTACCTGCTGTAAGCAAGATAACTGCTGTAATATTGAACCAGGCACCTCCGACAAAAGCTTCAGCAGGAATTGTAGCATGAAGGTTAGTGAGATATGCCGGTGCTTGTAATATTAAAATGAGTACTGTTAAGTAACGGGTATGCTGATTAATTTTGCGCCTTCCGCTTTCACCTTCTTTTTGCAGCCTTTGATAATAAGGAACTGCCATGCCGAGTAATTGCATAACTATTGAAGCGGAAATATAAGGCATAACACCAAGTGCAAAAACAGAAGCATTAGAAAATGCACCTCCCGAAAACATATCCAATAAACCCAGAACACCTTCAGCTGTCTGTTTCTTTAATTGCGATAACATTAAAGGATCAATACCGGGCAAAACTACATAAGAACCTAACCTGTAAATAAGAATAATTCCCAAGGTATAAAGTATCCTTGCACGCAGGTCCTCTATCTTCCAAATATTCTTTAAAGTTTCAATAAACTGTTTCATTAGTCATTGAGTTTTACAATGGTACCACTTAATGCCTGAATAGCAGCTTCAGCTGATTTAGAAAATGCATGGGCTTTGACCTCAAGCTTAGATTTTAGTTCGCCTCTTCCAAGAATTTTTACCAAAGTATCTTTTGAAATGAAACCAGCTTCAATTAAAACATTGGGATCAATGCTTGTGATACCTTTATCAGCCAAACTTTGTAAAACTTCAATGTTGATAGCTTTATATTCAACCCTGTTGAGGTTAGTAAAGCCAAATTTAGGCAAGCGTCTTTGCATTGGCATCTGGCCACCTTCAAAACCTCTTTTGCGGGAATATCCTGAACGTGATTTTTGTCCTTTATGGCCTCTTCCGGCAGTACCGCCATCAGTGGAACCTTGTCCTCTGCCCAATCGTTTGTTATCTTTTACTGAACCTTTAGCAGGTTTTAAATTACTCAAATCCATGATACTTTTATATTAGTTTTTGGCTTTTGGTTGATAGTTATTAGTATTGTTTTAAAGAAGACTAATATTATTCAACCAAACACTAATTCTACAATTCTGTTACTTGCACTAAATGGTGAACCTTTGACACCATTCCATTTATTACAGGCGAAGTTTCAACTTCAACACTACTTGTGCGCTTGCCGAGGCCTAAAGCCTCAAGTGTTCGCAATTGTCTCTTTGTATGCCCGCTTTTGCCTTTAACTAAAGTAACTTTAATTTTACCCATGATAAAAAGAAAATCTATGTTATCCTTTAAATACTTTTTCTACTGAAATATTTCTTGCAATAGCAACTTTCATTGGATCGCGTAATTCTGTCAATGCCCTGAAAGTAGCTTTTACCAGGTTATGAGGGTTTGACGATCCTTTGGATTTAGCAAGTACATCGTGAATACCAACACTTTCAAGAACAGCACGCATTGCACCACCTGCTTTAACCCCAGTACCTCCGGAAGCCGGTTTTAAGAATACAACTGCACCGCCATATTTTGAAATTTGTTCATGTGGTATTGTGCCTTTGAAAACAGGGACCTTAATCAGGTTTTTCTTTGCATCTTCAATACCTTTTGATATTGCTGTTGTTACTTCATTTGCTTTGCCTAAGCCATAACCGACCACCCCATTCTCGTTTCCAACTACTACAATTGCTGAAAAACTGAAAGTACGACCCCCTTTGGTAACCTTAGTTACACGCTGTATACTTACCAACCTGTCTTTTAATTCGATGTCGGTTGTTTTTACCCTGCGAATATTAGCGTTTTCTGACATAAAATATTAGAATTTAAGGCCACCTTCACGGGCAGCATCGGCTAAAATTTTTATTCTTCCATGATATAAGTAACCATTGCGATCGAACACAACTTCTGTAATACCTTTTTGTAAACTTATTTCTGCTATTTTCTTCCCAACTAATTTTGACTGATCGACTTTTTTTTCTTTGGAAGCTTCAGAAATTTCTTTTAAAGTAGAAGATGCTGCCGCAAGAGTTTTACCTGATAAATCGTCAACCAACTGAACATATATTTGCTTATTGCTGCGAAATACTGTCATTCTGGGTTTATCAACAGTTCCGGAAACACTTTTCCTGATCCTGTGCCTAATCCTTGTTCTTCTTTCAAGCTTTGTTAAAGACATATTCTTAATTTTTTATTTATTTTGCCCCTGCTGTCTTACCTGCTTTTCTCCTAATATTTTCACCTACAAACTTAATACCTTTGCCCTTGTATGGTTCAGGTTTTCTAAGTGAACGAATTTTAGCAGCTACTGCACCAAGCAGTTGTTTGTCAGCACAAGAAAGTGTAATAATTGGGTTTGATCTTTTTTCAGTTTTGGTTTCAACTTTTACTTCATTTGGTATTTGAAACAAAATTTCATGAGAATAACCCAGGCTCATTTCAAGGTTTTGTCCTTTGGCTTCCGCACGATAACCAACACCAACAAGCTCCTGCTGAATTTTAAACCCTTCTGAAACACCTTTAATCATATTGGCTAAAAGCGACCTGTACAATCCATGCATCGACCGATGACGCTTCTGATCGGTAGGACGTGATACTAATATTTGGTTGCTATCTTGTTCAATCTTAATATCCGGGTCAACTTGTTGTTTAAGTTCTCCAAGAGGCCCTTTAACTTTTACCAAATTAGATGCATCAATTGTTAGTGTGACACCTTTCGGTAATTCTATCGGTAATTTACCAATCCTTGACATTGTATTGCTCCTCCGATATTAATAAACATAACATAAAACTTCACCGCCAATATTTTTAGTGCGGGCTTCTTTATCCGTCATTACGCCTTGAGAAGTTGAAAGTATGGCTATTCCAAGACCATTCAATATCCTGGGCATACTTTCATGTCCGGCATAATGGCGCAAACCAGGCCGGCTAACTCTTTGTATCGATTTGATAGCGGATTTTCTATCTTCAGGGTTATATTTTATTGCTATCTTAATAATCCCTTGTGGACCCTGGTCATCGAATTTGTAATTAAGGATATAACCCTTTTCATAAAGAATTTTGGTTATTTCCTTCTTCAGGTTCGAAGCAGGAATCTCAACGATTCTGTGATTAGCTTTGATAGCATTTCTTAATCGGGTAAGAAAATCTGCAATAGGATCAGTCATTGCTTATTTTATTTATTAATTTACCAACTTGCTTTTTTTACTCCGGGGATTAACCCTTTTGAAGCCATCTCACGAAATAAGATACGGCTAACACCAAACTGACGCATATATCCTTTCGGGCGCCCTGTAATCATACAACGATTGTGAACACGAATAGGGTTAGAATTCAATGGCAACAATTGAAGTGCCGAAAAATCGCCATCTGCTTTTAACTTAGCCCTCTTTTCTGCATATCGCTCTACAAGTTTCTTGCGCTTTACTTCGCGGGCTTTCATTGATTCTTTTGCCATACT
>CAVSGB010000137.1:0-11799 GCA_963726845.1 uncultured Bacteroidota bacterium
AAGCCGTTGGTCAGGAAATGGCACAATGCGTTTTAAAAATTAAACCTGAGGGCAATTATTTACTTCTTGGAGGTGATAAAAGTGATAGAAATGCAGTATTGGTTAAACAAGGTCAGAAAGAAGAATTGTCGAGTAGCGTTTTGTCAAAAAAAATTCAAATCGTTTATGATATTTATGTCGAAGATTGGTCATCAGAAAATGCATATCAAAATATTAAGTATTTTTTAAAACTTTTCGGAAGTGCCCCTGATGTAATCCTTTCATCGAATGATGGCATGGCTGAAGGCACAGCAAAAGCTCTGAGCGAATTTGGACTTGATGGGAAAGTCCTGGTAACCGGACAAGACGCTGAACTTAGTGCATGCAAGCGGATTGATGCTGGTACACAAATTATGACAGTTTATAAACCGCTTAAAAAACAAGGAGAAATAGCTGCAATTGTTGCTGTTAAAATGGCGCGGGGAGAACAAATTAACGAAGTTACAACTACTGTTTTCAATGGCAGAATTGAAGTGCCGAGTATATTACTTTCTCCTATTGCTATAGATAAATCGAACTTAAAAAATACCATTATTGCAGATGGTTTTTATAAAGAAGGAGAAATATACAACCAAAAATAAATTATGATATTTCTCAGTAAAAAAACTGTAAAATCTCTTTTATTCGATAATTCTTATTTTTAATATGTATATACTTTCGTTCTTAAAATATAGATTATTAGTATTTCAAATAATTGATCAACGTATTGATATTTAATATACTCAAGAATTAATAATTTAATACCAATAATCCATTAAAAAATAAAAATGAACCTGGCATTAGAAGTATTGTCTCATTTTCTAACGACCTTACCCTAAAACATAAGATAAGTTTTTTCAAAAAAAAATCGTACCTTTCAATATACAGGTTAAATTTTTGATGTTGGCTTAATATTCAATCTGTATATAAAGGTTACAAATAAACTTCTACATGAATTCAATAGAAATATGGAATCAAAAGTAAAGCATAAGATAATGCTGGTTGATGATTCTTCGACTAATAATATACTCTACGAGAGTATTTTATTAGATGAAGGATATGATGTTATTGTTTGCGAAAACCCAAAATTTGCATTGAAAAGGTTTCAAAAAGAAATTCCGGATCTTATAATTTTAGATTTGATGATGCCTGGCATGGATGGCTTTCATTTTTTAGAAAAGAAAAAAGAAATAAAAGGGGCTGCAGATGTACCAGTAGTTATGCTGACAGCAAGAATGGACCGTGAAAGTGAACAAAAAGCGCTAAGCATGGGTGTTGTTGAATATATTATAAAACCTGTTGGAATAAATGAATTTACCGAGATATTAAGCAAAATATTGACCCAAAAAATAGTTTGAACAGCAAAGTTGGTATATAGAAATTTTTTATCTTCTTTTCTTAAAAAATATTTCAAATAATTTTAATTTTAACGAACCTTACTAAAAAGTATTCGTATAAACATTAATTTTTAAAACTTAATGATCTTATACTATTACATTGTAAAACTTTGTTTTTTTGGCAAACTTTGCTCTCAAAATCCGCGTAAATCTGTTAAACCAGCGTCATCCGCGTTCTATTGTTTGCAGCTTTAGCTGCGCTATGCAATTCACTGCTTTTTAAAAAGGATAAAGAATAAATTTAGTAAAAATGAAAAAGAAATATTTAATATCTGTAATAGTCATTATTTCCGTAATAATTGCTTTTAGTATTGCCACTGAAGCAAGTAAAGGAGTGAATGTAAATTATCAAAAGCAAAAAAATGTTGATGCTAAAAATGAGACAAATCTTAGTAAACAAACAGATACGAGCAAAATAGTTTTTAAAATCCCTTCAGTTAATTGTGGGAATATTCATTGGAATGATCGGATTATCACTGATTGGCTTGCAAATTATTGTTTAGATAAGTGTAACGATTCTGTTTCTACCGGATACAAGTTTTCGGGATGGATTAAAAATTCTCAAAAAAACTATAGCTTGAAAGTTGCTATTAAAACAGACAGGGACTACTTGCAGCCCGTGAAATTTTATCCTGAAAATGGCTCGTTTGAGGGGAAAGTTTACTTTGATAAAACGAATCGATCAGAAACACTTATTAAAATTACACTTAGGGATAGCAATCGTGTAGCTTTAGAAACTTTCGTCATTACGCTTTTGGAATAAAATAAAAGTTTCTAAAATATCAGTTTATTCCAATGTTGTTTTTTCGTTAAGGAATTCAATTATAAAGTTCAGGTTTCGGCTCCGCTCAACCTGACGGTTTCAAAAGTAGTCACCCTGAGCGAAGTCGAAGGTTTATTCTCCAAATCCTTTATCCACAAGTATCCTGCCGCAATATTCGCAGACTATTATTTTCTTACGCGAACGGATTTCGAGTTGGCGCTGAGGAGGAATTTTATTGAAACAACCACCGCATGCATCGCGTTCGACCGAAACAACGGCAAGACCATTGCGTGCGTTGCCCCTGATACGTTTGTAAGCAGTCATCAAGCGTGGCTCAATAACAACTTCGAAGCCTTTGGATTTTTTATGAAGGTTTTCTTCTTCTTTTTGTGTGTCAGCGATGATATCTTCTAATTCTTTTTTCTTGTTGGCAAGGTCAGTCTTGCGTTCGTCAAGGTGTGTTTTTGAACTATCTATTGTTTCTTTTTTGGCCTTTGATTGTATGGTAAACTCGCGTATACGTTTTTCGCAAAGTTCAATTTCGAGGGTCTGGAACTCTATTTCTTTCGAAAGAGAATCATATTCGCGGTTGTTGCGGACATTATTTTGTTGTTCCTGATATTTTTTAATTAATGAATTGGCATTTGTAATTTCCGCTTTTTTAGCCGAAATAGCTGCTTCAAGACTTTTAATTTCGTCCTCATGATTTTTAATACGGGTTTCAAGGCCTTCAAGTTCGTCCTCCAAATCCTGGACTTCTAAAGGAAGTTCTCCCCTGAGGATTTTAATTTTGTCTATTTCCGAGTCGACTTTCTGTAATTCATAAAGCGCCTTTAATCTTTCTTCAATAGATATTTCAGTACTTTCGGCTGCTTTATTTTTGTCGTGTGCCATACTTTATAAGTAGTTTATTGGATTTGTATTATTGCTTGAAAAATGAACCGCAAATGTAGGAAAATTTTTAATAAGCAAATCATAAAAAATTTCTTTTGTAAACTGCTCACTTTCATAATGGCCTATATCAGCAATCATTATTTTATCATTTGCATCGAAAAACTGGTGGTATTTAAAATCGCCCGAGATAAATATGTCAGCTCCTTTATTTATAGCTTTGGCCAATAAATTGCTTCCACTTCCGCCGCAAACTGCTACTTTCCTGACTGGTTTGTTTAAAAATTTTGTATGCCTTATGCTACCTGATGAAAAAGTAGATTTTACCTTTCCAAGAAAACTTAATTCGTTTGTTTCTTCCGGCAATTCACCTATCATGCCCATTCCGGCCTTTTCATAAATATTATCGAGAGAGTAAATGTCATAAGCAACTTCTTCGTAAGGGTGGGAGTTTAACAATGCTGAAATAATATTTTGTTGAAGATGTTTTGGGAAAATAGCTTCTATCCGGGTTTCATCTTCGAAATGCAATGAGCCTTTTTTACCTGCAAAAGGATTGGTATTTTCACTTCCGCGAAATGTTCCGGAACCACTTGTGTTAAAGCTGCATTTATCGTAATTGCCTATATGGCCTGCTCCGGCTGCAAAAATTGCCTCCCGGACTTTTTCAGCAAAATCTTTTGGGACGAAAGTAACCAATTTAAACAGGAAATTCCCGGATGGCATTAATACTTTACAGTTGATAAGCCCTAACTTCTGGCACATTTTGTAGCTAACACCTTCAAAAGCCGAGTCAATATTTGTGTGGGCTGAATAAATTGAAATGTTATTCCGGATAGCTTTCGCGATGCACTTTTCAACATAAGTCTTTCCGGTAATTTTTTTTATACCGGAGAAAATAAGTGGATGATGGGAAACAATCAGGTTGCAATTTTTTTCAATTGCTTCATCAATTATAGTTTCTGTAATATCAATACTGACTAAAATGCCAGTAACTTCAGTTTCCGGAATACCAATACATAAGCCTGCATTATCGTAACTTTCCTGGAACTGGAGCGGTGCAAATTCTTCTAAGGCCCTTGCAACGTCTTTTATCTGCATATTTAAAGATTTTCGCGTATTTCGAGAAGCACTTCGCGGATACTTTTTAAGGTTTTTACAACTTCAAAATTATTGACTGTATCATCTTTGTTGTCTTTCATTTTCTTTTGCACCTTTAAGTGTCATTCCCCTTTCTTTGACGAGGTGATAAATAATATGTAAATTGTCAATATCCTGTTTTGTAAAAAGCCGGTTGCCTTTCTTGTTTTTTTTTGGCTTGATAATATCGAATTCCTTTTCCCAGAAGCGGATTAAAGAAGTGTTAACATCGAACATCTCCGCAACTTCGCCAATTGTATAATAAACTTTCTCTATTTTCCTTTCTTTATAAGGCATACTACTGCTTTGTATTAAGCATAAACAAAGTAATAGAAAAAAAATCAATAAAGCAAAACATTATTTAATGATATATAAAGTTTTGTAATGAATTGTTTTATGATTTATTGTCCGGATTCCGTATATAAGATTTCAGCCTACTGGTACCTTATTTGACGGCCTATATGCAATATAGTTTTAGAAGTAATATGGTTAAGGTTGCACAAAGCAGTAATTGTGGTGTGGTTACGATGGGCAATTTTGCCAAGTGTATCGCCTTTTCTGATTGTATAAAACTTTGCCTTTCGGAGTTCGACAAGATATTCGAAATTTTGCTTCGACAGTTTGAGTGTATCGCTTTTAAGTTTAAATTTTTCAAAATCAATAAAACAATTCGGGTCGAATGGTTCACCGAGGTACCTGGTTTCGAAATGCAAATGGCTGCCAGTCGAATGTCCTGTGTTTCCACCAAACCCAATGAGTTCTCCAGCTTTAACTTTCTGATTGGGGTCAACAAGAACTTTAGATAAATGGCCATAAATTGTTTCCACGCCAGACGGGTGCCTTATTACGACCACTTTACCAAACCCATGCAGGTCATATTTGGTAACACGCACAATTCCATCGAATGCCGCAAGTACAGAATCTCCTTTCCTAAGTTTAATATCCATTCCGAAATGCCAGAACCAGCCCCGCGGGCCAAAACCACTCGTTATATAATTTTTAAAAGGATGATAATAATACATTTGCTTCGACGAGTCAGCAACCACAATACATAATGTATCTTTCAAATCTTTTGATTCGAAGTGGCCGGAATTTATCATTTTATTGTCCCAATAAAATGTGTCAATCCCTGAATACTTGTCATTTTTATAAAGTGTGTCGAGATAATCCTGGAATTTTGCTTCCTGTTGATCAGCGATTGTTATTGAGTCGCAACCGGCATTTGAAATCGAATCGTTTTGGACAACCAGACTATCTTTCTTTAGCTGACAGAAGGTTTTTGCCGGCGTAAGAATTAAAATAAATAAAGTTAAAAAGAGTATATTTTTCAAGTTCGTTCAGAAATTTATTTGATTGGATTTTCAATACATTGTTTGATATAACTTAAGTCTGGATTAAACTTTTTGTACCTTGTCAGTTCATAATCGTAAATAACGCGGCCTAATTCCTGGAGAAATGGGAACCCCAGGCTTTTATAACGATAATTGCTGACATCGAATATGCCCGACTGGTTGTTGTAAATAGTAGCTGAAAGAAAAAATTCAACATTGTTTTTAAAATCGGCAATGTAGGCACAATCCGTCAGGTATCCTGACAATTGGCCTACAATATTAAAAATACGTATTGTTGTATCGGTAATATTTTTAAATGAATCGGTGCCAAACATCAGATATTTTTTTCGGTTATCAGGAAACCTTTCCAAATCATGGTATTTTGGAAATTCAGATTCGCGCGGGTACATACACATATATTTGTATAAAAAGCAATAGTCACCGGGTTTAATTTTAAACCGTTTCCATTTTGGAAATGCTTCCGGGAAAATTACCTTCAACATGATATTGTTTAAATCCTGCAAAGGCATGTTGTTATAAAATGTGAAATCGCGTGGTCGAGGAACAAACTTTCCACTATCATCAATGACGCCTTTGCCCTTCATTATTGCACCAAGAGGGTTTTTGTAAATATTTTTATTTTCAATAAGTGGCTGCGAATAAAGAACTTTTCCTGATCTGTCTGTAAAAGAAACCGGGTTTGAATATCTGTTTGCATCGGCATCGCAACTGTTAAACTGCTGGATAAGATAAGTCTTTTTAAACCCCATTTTCCAAAGCCTCTTGTTCAATGGTTGCTGGCCAACAAATTCAAACAACCTATTGTGGGCATCGTTATTGCTTACCAATAGAATTTTTTGAATATAATGTGCAACATTTAAAATGCTGTCCGGAGCAATAGTATCTTTCAAAGATTTTGTCTGGCAAAGCCAGGCGCTGTCGAATCGCATTGCTGTGTACTTATCAATTCCTGTACTGCTGAGTTTATTTAATTTTTCAAGGGCAATTAATACAACAGGAAGTTTTGAAGTGCTTGCCGGGCAGAAATATTCTTTGTTATTTAATCTGTAAGAATATTGAATGAAGCTAGGTTTATTTTGTCTGTTCCTGTTTATTTTAGTGTATATTATTTGAATTTCAAAATCTTTTGCCGAATCGATATAATGTTGAAAGAAATTTGGTTTTGCCTGCATAAGATGAAGGATAAGGCTGGAAGTATCTTTTTTTATTGGTGAAAAAACCGGAAACCTGCAACCTGAAGCGTAACAATTAGTATTCAGGAATTTGCCGAATAAGAAATTATCCATAGAAACAACAGACAATAGGCCTGTTTGAAAAGACAGGCCTATTATGATTATCAGTAAATTTATTTTATTGAATTTTCTTTGGTGCATTTTTATTTCACGAAAGATTTTATTTTCTTCTACTTTCTTGTTGCCATTAACAAATTAGATTTTGGGCTGTATCCAATACGAAAATTAAGTGGTTTAACATTTCCTTTATTAAATGCTTCAAGATAATCGGGCTCGAAAAAATCTTCGAACAACTTAATAGGCTTACTATAAGTACCGTATAACTGAATTTTCCATTGATCTTTCTTAAAAAACTTAAAACCAATTCCCGAATCGTCCTGGAGTATTAGTGCAGACTTTTCAAGACATGTATTTCGTATTATTGAAAAATATGATTTATGCATCAGGTATGTTGCAGATTTCACGAAAGTGACCACGTTGTTGTCAATGTTTTTCAGGAAATTCATAAAACCAATATTTTGAGACAGTGTAGGATCGGCAAGGTTTGTAGATAAATAACTTACACTTTTAATTTTGCTTTCACCTTTATTCCTATACTTTATTTCCACTGCAGTTGCCATTCTTTTACCTTTGGATTCACTAACCTTAGTAAGTTCGCCACTTTTATCAAGGTACATTGGGTTTACTTCAACTATTTCTTTGCCTGCGCGTGCGAGGAAAAGCATAATAATAGGCGCAGTACCGTCAATAGACTTATTGCCCAATTCATTTTTCATATCAATTGTCCGGAAAAAACTTAGTTGAATAACATCTTCAATTGCAACTTTGTACATTTCCAACATATCTTTCAGGCTATCCTTTGATGTACTGTCAATTCTCGGAATACTCCCCGGGCCTTCCAATCCAATCAAAATCATTTTATCTACATTTGGAAACATGATATTGGCAAATAGAAAATCGGCCGGCTGAATGGGTAAAACAAAGTTTTTATCGAATCGTAAGGCGATTTAATTTCTGCTTTTGAAAAAGCGCTGTACTTGGCTGTTAAAGAGTCGAACCTTGCCCATGCATTTTTCGCTTCTTCGCTATACTCGCTCCATTCCGGGGTTTGGGTCAATTCATATATTGATGAATTTTTATTTACAGGCAATCCGGAAACAAATAATGCAATATCGTTCAACTTTTCCCGGACAAGTGTTGATGAATCTTTTGGTTGCTCTTTTGCAATTGCACTATCGGCTTGTTTGCTTTCGTTAGTTGATGGTTGAGATGATGATTGCCCACACCCTGATAATATCAGGATTACTGCAAAAAATAAAGATAAGTTGACAACATGTTTACGGTTCATGGTATTACATTTAATTTGATTTAACGACATTAGTTTTTTTAATAAAATAGTTGGCATAGTAAATTACAGCTCCCGATATAACTGTTACGAAACCCAATATTGATTCAACCGGGCGCTGTTTTACAATGTAAATACATATCCATAGTATAACCAATAAAAAAAGAATTGGAACATAGGGATAACCCCATGTCTTATAGGGCCTTTCAATATCCTTGAATTTTCTGCGGTGCACAAATACACCCAATACGGTAATGAAAGTAAAAAGCATCAATGTAAATCCTGCATAGGTCAGCACATTTTTAAATGTAGAAGTAACAATTAGCAGAAAGCTGATTAAAAACTGCACAAGGATTGCATTATAAGGTGTACTTCTTTTTGATTTGAACGAAAGGAACCGCATCAAAGAATAATCTTCGCCCATAACCTGTGATACACGTGGGCCGACAAATATCATGGAACTAATAGTTGAAACCAGGAGGATTGAAATTAGCAGTGCCATGATGTTACCACCGGTAGCACCAAAAATATGAAATGCCGAAACATAACCCACATCTTCTTTGCCGGCCATTTCAACTGTCGGTGCTGTTAGAAGGAATGTCAGGTTTAGCATGAAATAAAGGACTGTTACAATCATTGTACTTATAAACAATGAACGGGGAATAGTTTTTTGAGGGTTCTCGATCTCACTTGCTATATAAGCGGAGGCATTCCATCCTGAAAAGGCATAGGACACGAATACCAATGATACTGCAATTTCAGGATTAAGAAAATCATTAAAAGAAAGTGAATGAAAAGCACCCGATAAGTTTTGCAGGTGTGGCGTTATTAGAAAGCCACACAGTATAAAAACTATAATCAATGCAAGTTTAAAACCAGTAAATACATTTTGAAAATTACCACCAATGCGGATGTCATACGCATGGATGAGAGAAATTATTGTTATTACGGTGAGGGCTATTATTATTTTTGCATGTTCTATTTCAACCTGAGAAAGAAATGGCAACAAATTTGAAGCATATTTTCCTAACGCCATTGCCGCAAGTGCAACAGGAGCAGCAAATCCGACAGTTAATGAAACCCAGCCTGATAAGAAACCTATTAAGGGATGGTAAATTTTTGTAAGATAATGATATTCCCCTCCCGAACGTGGCATGGCTGCTCCCAATTCGCTATAAACGAGAGAGCCGCAAAGTGCAATAATCCCACCAACAATCCAAAGAATAAGAATTGCAATTACATTTCCAATTCCTGAAATCTGAAACCCGAGTGAAGTAAAAACACCTGTACCAACCATATTGGCAATAACAAAAGATATAGTAGTGATTAAACCGAGTTTGCGAATTTGAGGAGTGTTTGTTTTCATTAAAATATCTTTGGAAATTTAACGGGGCTAAAATAATACATTTTTCTTTATAAGATAGTCCTGCTCTTAAAATGATAGGGGTTTTAACAATTTTAAAAAAGCGATTGAAACATATTTATCTTTTTTGCAGCAATAATCGAGCCTAATTATTGTTAAACCTTAAATCCGCGAGTTGTTTGTTATGCTATTGATAATGATAACCCTTCGACTTCGCTCAGGGTGACGTCAGACTGAGCGAAGTCGAAGTCAAACCGGGTAAACGAAAAAGACTTGCGGATTTTAGGTTAAAATAAAAAAAGCTGATTTATAAAATCAGCTTCAATATTATATTTTTTCTATATTATTAATCGAGTGCCTGTCCTGTATTGTTGGATATGGTAATAATCTGGTCATATTGTTCAGGAGTAAGGTCGTTAAAGAAATAGTTTGCAGGGTTCACTCTTTCATTATTTTTCACAACTTCATAATGAAGGTGTGGCCCAGTTGACAAGCCTGTATTTCCAACTAAACCTATAACATCGCCACGTTTAACTTTTTGACCGGGGACTACTTTAAAAGCGCTTAAATGGCCATACCTTGTTTTATATCCAAACCCATGATTGATAAGTATACAGTTGCCATAACCACGCGATACTTCAGTACTCTCAATAATACCGTCGCCGGTAGAATAAACGCTTGTGCCAATTGGTGCTGCAAAATCGAAACCAGAATGAAATAGTTTAATTTTATAGAATGGTTGGATCCGATAGCCGAAGCCAGATGAAACCCGCTCCAAACCTTTATTTGCAACTGGTTGTATGGCAGGTATGCATTTAAGCATTTCTTCTTTATTTATGGCAAGCGGAATAATCTGATCGTAAGATTTTGACTGAATTACAGTTTGTTTGAGAATTTTGTCAAGCTTTTTGGCAGTTGAAATCACCAACGAGGAGTTTTCATAGCCTTCGAGATCGGCATAACGGTTTACACCTCCGAACCCGGCTTCACGAACTGAACGGGGAATGGGTTCTGCTTCGAAAATTGTCCGGTAAATATTGTCATCCCGTTGTCTTAAATCATCTAACACTCCGGAAACCTGATCCAATTTTTTCTGCAAAATCACATACTGGAGCTTCATTTGTTCATTTTCCCTCTTTAAAATCCTTTCCTTAGGAGAATCAAAAAAATGAGAAAACACTAAATAAAATGCAATGGAAATGACAATGCCGGCAAAAAAGTAAGTGATAATTTTTATCACCAAACCCCTGAAACTGAGCCTTATTCTATGTAAGCTCAAAGACTCAATATCAAAGTGGTATTTACCTTTTGGCATAATTTGTTGGTTAAATGAGTATTAAACAAAATAGCTAATAAGTTGGGACAAATCTAATAGAAATAAATTAATTTTACAAGCTTTTTTAGCTAAATGTATGTATTTCAGGCTTTTTTGAATTAGAATTTTGTTAGATAATTTTTTATAAAGATCAAATTAAATAGGTTAACTGCCACAATTTAGAATTATTTTATTTTCTAAGAACTATTGTTGTAGTTGGGCTTGATGTCTACCTTCTTATTTTTTCATGTTACAAAACTATGATTACAAAAAATGACTTTTATATCAGATCCAAAAAGAAATATTTTATACAACTATAAATTTGCAATAATTAAATTGATTTTATGAACTCGAATGAAATTAGAAAATCGTTTTTGAATTTTTTTGAAGCCAAACAACATAAAATAGTCCCATCGGCACCAATGGTTGTGAAAAATGACCCGACGCTTATGTTTACGAATGCCGGGATGAACCAGTTTAAAGATATTTTTTTAGGCAATTCGCCTGTAAAATATTCCCGTATTGCGAATACGCAAAAATGTCTGAGGGTTTCCGGCAAACACAACGATTTGGAAGAAGTCGGCCACGATACATATCACCATACTATGTTCGAAATGCTTGGGAATTGGTCGTTTGGTGATTATTTTAAAAAAGAAGCAATTTCATGGGCCTGGGAATATTTAACCGATTGGATGAAGATAGATAAAGACAGGCTTTATGTAACAATTTTCCAGGGTGATGTTGCAGAAGGGTTGGAACGTGACAATGAAGCTTACAATTGCTGGGTTGAACATATTGATAAAAGCAGGATTATAGACGGCAATAAAAAAGATAACTTTTGGGAAATGGGCGATACAGGTGCCTGCGGCCCATGTTCCGAAATCCATGTTGATATTCGCAACGATGAAGAAAGAAATAAGGGAGACGGCAAACAACTTGTAAATACAGGCAACCCGCTTGTAATCGAAATTTGGAACAATGTG
>CAVSGB010000138.1:0-41429 GCA_963726845.1 uncultured Bacteroidota bacterium
TATGAAAAATATATTAAAGTTCAAATGCTTGTAAGACTGATATTTAAATGACATTTCGTGAACTAATTGTTAAAAAATACCCGTTTTTTCAATTTATATTTTCTTGCGTTGACCTCAGAAATTTAAGCCCTTCGTTTACAAATAATATAAAATCCTTGTATTTTTGGAAAATGTACTGTACTTGCTTCATCGTTTTTGCGTTGCTTTTATTTGACCCTGCGTGGGCTGCAAACTACAACATGTCAGGCATCGTGGACGATTCGGTTTCACTGCAACCAATAGCTGGCGTTGTGGTAAGCATTGCAAACACAACCATACAAACTGTAACCGATTCGGCCGGCCGATTCACATTAAAAAATGTTCCGGCTGGCTGTACTATTTGTTTTGTGCATATTTCGTACCATACCACTTGCCAGAAATGGCAGGGCAAAGATAACAACCTCTTGTTTTTGTTACCACCAACAGCCGTTGAGGCCGAAAAGGTAATAATAATCAACAACCGCACCAATGATACGAAGCGCATAGAGCCGGGCGCTTTCACCATTAAAAATGAAACCCTTCGGGCGCAGCCTTTGTTGCTGGGTGAACACGATGTAATAAAGTTTTTACAGCTTACGCCAGGTGTGGCAAAGACCGACATAGCTCAAGGCTACATTGTACGGGGTGGCGGTGCCGACCAAAACCTGGTGTTGCTCGACGGGTTACCG
The DNA here is from genome assembly GCA_963726845.1 of uncultured Bacteroidota bacterium. Lineage (GTDB taxonomy): Bacteria > Bacteroidota > Bacteroidia > Bacteroidales > DTGW01 > CAVSGB01. The sequence goes on from CAVSGB010000138.1 coordinate 708, forward strand.
GTATACAACCCCAACCATTTGTTTGGCATCTTTTCGGCATTCAACTCGCCGGCCATACAAAGCGTTACCTTGTTAAAATCGGGCGCTCCGGCAAACTATGGCGGCAAACTTTCGTCGATTCTTGAAATAGAAACCCTTAAAAAACAATCAAAGCCTTTTGTTGCCGATATTAACGTGGGCATGTTGTCGGCATCGGCGGTTATGGCACAAAATTTGGACAGCGATAAGGTGTCAATGCTGGTGTCGGTGCGCAAAAGCTATATCGACGAATTGATAAAGCCAGCAGTAACGCCATTTTTATCGTCGAACAATTTGTTCAGCACTTCTTCTACCAATTTTTACGATTTATTTTCCAAAGTCAGCTATCGCTACAACCAGTCCAACGAGCTTTCGATGACAGGTTTTACATCGTTTGACAAATATAGCTTGAACAGCCATTTGGCAGGCTTAACCACGCTGGCCAGTTGGCAAAATACAGGAGGACAGGTTGCCTGGCGACATTTTGGACAAAACTCCTTTACCCTTTGCCGGGTTTATTACAGCGGTTACCAGTTTAACTTCGATATTGCCCAGTCGGGGCTGTTGTTGTCGATGGATTCTCACTTGTACGAAGTTGTCGGATTGTTGCAACAACAGTTTTATTTCGCAAAGCATACTTTAAAATATGGCATTGAAGTAAACAAATATATGGTGCGCCCAAACCAGGGCAATGTTATAATTGAAAACCAATTGCTGAACCAAAACCAGGTGCAAAACAACCACGCCATAGATGCATCGGCCTTTTTGTCGGACGAAGTTCAAATATTCGTCAAAACAAAGCTGGTGGCCGGCATCAGGTTCTCGGATATTTTGGCCATTGGGCTTATACTGCCCAAACTGTGTTGTATTCGAACACCATTGCGGCTAATATTATAATAAAACAATATTTTGATATAGAACCACGCCTTGCCCTTCAGTATTTACTCTCGGAAAACAGCAGCCTCAAGGCTTCCTTCAGCCGGTTGTCGCAGCCCGTTATCCAGGTTAACCTGTCGGCCATTTCGCTGCCAACCGATATGCTGGTGCTAGCCAATAAAGACATTGCACCCGAAATTTCGGACCAATTCAGCTTAGCCTACCAGCGCAGTTTTGTCAAACAGGCATTTGATTTTAGCGCCGAAATGTACTACAAAACCTTTAGCAACCTGCTCGAACTGAAGAATGGGTTGTTGGGCAGCATATCAGAGTCAAATTTGGAATCGTCGCTTTTTACAGGTTCTGGAAAGGCGTATGGCTTAGAAACTTATGTTGCGAAAAAACGAAGGACACTTCAATGGTTGGGTGGCATATACTTTTTCGCGCTCGTTGCGTACCTTTGACCAGATTAACAACGGCAGCGAGTTCCCCGATAAATACGATTGCCCAAATAATTTTTCTTTATTTGTGAGCGGCAAAATTAACGATCATTGGACTGCCAGCGCAAGCTGGGTTTATGCCACCGGCAACGCGCTTACTTTGCCGGTTAGCAGGTATTTAATAGCGGACAACTTAGTAAGTATTTATTCCAACATAAATTCGTTGCGCATGCCGGCTTATCATCGCGCTGATGTGGGCGTTACCCGCTCGACACAGTACAAATATTTTACGCTTAACTTTAATTTTTCGGTGTATAACGTTTACGACCACGCCAACCCAATGTATGTTTATGTATTGGCGCTCTGCGAAGGTAAGGGTAATAATATTTCTGTAAACCCAGTAGTGGTTTCTTTGATGCCGGTATTGCCTTGCTTTGGCATTGAACTAAAATTTTGAACATGATACGCTTTTTAATAATAGCTATTTGCTTGCTGACAGTTGCCTGTAACGACCAGATTGAACCGCCACAGGCTGCTACATTGCCTATTGCCGTTGATGGGTGGATTGAAAACAACAATTATGCCTATGTTTATCTTAGTGAGCCTTTTCCGTACTACGGTAACCTCGATTCGGCGTTTATACGGAGCCTTATTATTTCAAATGCGTTGGTGTTTTTGTCGGATAGCCGCGATACCGAACAGTTGGCGCTTTTTTCCAAGTATAATGCCTTTCCGCCTTTCTATTACCGTTCTATTTATATGAAGGGCAAGCCCGGTAGCACGTATAAGTTGATTGTTTTGTGGCACAACGATACTATAACAGCCACAACTACGATTCCCGACCCGGCGGCCATTCAAAGCATTGCATTTACCACTGTCGATGACCAGAAAAACGGGTATTTTGTGGTAACCATCAACGACAAGCAGGGACAAAACAACTTTTACCGGTTGTTTTTTGCCAACAAAGGCTTTACCGGGTTTAGATACACCCCGGCGCTTATCTCGAACTTCAGCGATCAGAACCTCGAAGGTGCAACCATTAGTTTGCCCTTGAAAAAAGGGCCTGACAGCTATTTAAATGGTTTTTCCGGTACAACTTTCCCATACAACGATACCCTTGAAATAAAACTTTGCACCGAGAGCAAGCCAGCTATTTGTATTGGGACGGTTACTTCCGCGAAATACTATCAACTGGCAACCCTCTTGCTTCGGGCACTAACGAAATCAAGTCGAACGTAACCGGCGGCTATGGCGTGTTTAGCGGTTATGGCGCTACGCTGCTTGAAGCAGTAGCCAAATAAAAAAGGGCAACCTATTGGGGCGACCCTTTTCTGATAAATATTTACTTTATTCTTTGTTAAATACCTTGTCCTACTATGTTTAAGTAATTGCTTGGTAGCGAAGCCTCGATTTTAGCCATGAAAGCCGAGAAGAACTGATCAACGGTAAGGGTTTTATCCGAGGTTTTAACCTCTACGTCCAATGTGCCACTATTGTTAAATATAACCCCGGTACCAACAATTGCATTATTGTTGTTGATATCTAAAAGTGTAGCAGTAAATACTTTGCTCAACAAGGCAACTTCCTGGTCAACCGTTGGTGCTGTTTTGCTTTGGGCCATATTAGCAATAGCTGTCCTGTTTGATGCAAAATCAGCATTGAAATTTAATTTAAGATTCCCAACTTGAATCCAATAGGTTATGGTGTTTATTTTTTGGTAAGAATTGGAATCATTAATAGCATTTAACGAGCTAAAATCACCAGTTGAGTTCAAACCATAACCCAAAAATGTGGTGCCGCTTTGTTGTAAAGTTTGGTTAAATACAATACTTGTTGAAGTCAATGTATAATTAACAACCCAGGAGAATTTGCCTAAGGTTAAATTACTTGAAATATTGGTTGGATTTAAGCTTGCATCATAAGTGCCGCTAAAGCTATAACTGGCAACCTGGTTTCCGCTAATAGTCAAGGTTGCATTTATTGTTTTAGGTTCCTTTTTAACAGAAGTATAAGTGTAATTACCAATGGTCTGATTTGTAACAAGGGAGTCAGTGAGTATATTTGAAATACTCAATACAGCGGAGTTTACTTTGTTAATAGAGTCGGCTGAGTTGGCAGGATAATGGAACTCAATAACTGTTGTTGAGGCAACCCTGTCAAATTCATGAGTGGTAAAATTGTAGGTATAAATGCCACCACTGCTTTGCATACCAGGGTCAAGGGCATTTGCAGATTTTAAATTAACATAAACGGCTTGGGCGCTTTCCTGACTATTAACATTGGCAGCGGCAACAAACGTTTTAGTTAATGCTTGTGCCATACCGTTAATACTATTCAAAGGATAGTTCGAAAGAGATTTTACAGCTAACGTGCTTGGGTCATTTTGTAAAGCAACAATGCTGCTGGCAACTTTGTCACCTGCGGTACTTACAGTATTTTCAGCATCAGTTGAGTTTAAGACTTTAGTGTCATCTGTTTTTTTACAGCTAAAAGTGCAAACTATAGCCGAAGCTAATGTCAAATAAATGATTTTTTTTAGCATAATCGAATAATTTAATAGTTATGTTTTTAATATTAGGAAGTTATAAAGATAAAACAAATTTTATGATAACAAAAAATAAGTACTTTGGTTTATTGGCAGTAAATTAAAATCAACTTATTCAATCTGGCGTTAGGGGAAGCAATATTGAAATTGCTGAAATTTGCACCAAATGCAATAACGATATATTTTTCTCATCCAGGGCCAGCGATGGTATTACCGGAAGGTTTATTGCAGGAATTATGCTTCAATGACCAATATGGTTTCCTGAGACTGGAGACAGGGACACATTTCCTGTGAAATAAAGCATTGATAATAAACAATTCCTATCTCTAACTTTTTTTATTTCTCCAGGCTCCATACTCAGGTTTTCTGATTCACATCTCTGAAATTTTTATTTATTTATTAAATACAAGCTATAAACACTTGTCAATTATAAAAATAAATTATACCTTTCGTTAACATTATTAACCATTTAACAAATTACTATTATGAAAGTACTACGTTGGATTGCTTACGCTTCAGCTATTGTTGGGGCAATACTGATCATCTTAGGTTTCATTGGGGTAGTTTTCCACACTTGTATTTTTGGTTTTCCGCACCCGATGAATTTCTTCATCACTTCTGACAGCTTTCTGTTATTAGCAGTTGCATTGTTTATTTTGACAAAACATTGCTGCAAATGTTGCGAAACCAAAGAAGAAAAGAAAGAAGGCTGATTGCAGGTTGAATTGATAAATTATTGAAAGACGATTTCGAATGTTGCTTATAATTTGGAATTTACTTCAATTCTTCTGAAATGTTGGGTTCATGCAAAGGCACTTTTGGATATTCTTTTTCCTTTTGAGAATATTTTAAATTATGTGTTTTTGCCTGAACCCGGCAATAAAATCGATTATTTTGTATAAAATACAACGGGGTATTGAATTATTAATAAAATCTGACTGATATTTTTTTACTGTTAACCTGCACTGTTTTGCTTTTTTCATTTAAGAATAAGATATCGTGAAACCGGAATCCGGTCTCCATTATTAATATCTCGGATCTTTTACAAGTGGCATTTTCGCCATTTTCTCAACAGTTAAGCCCGGAAACCCGAATTCCTCAGTAATGACGCCTAATACCAGGTAAATTCCAGTTCCTCGGAATTTATATTGCTTTAAAGAATTTGGAAAATGTACGGTATCGAAGAATTCTCCGGTAACATCGAGAAATGTGCCAAAGTGCATCCACTCGTGTTTCACAGTACGTACATTTTTAATGGTCACCAGGTTTCCCAGCATCCGGACTTTACGGCCAACAAAGCGGATCATGTCGCGTGAAATTATCTCGCCCCGGAATTTTGTTTCGAGTAAATCGAACATTGTTTTCGTAACCGGAAATCCCAACAGTTCCATTTCGTCGTAAGCATCTTCAATACTGCTTTGTTCCAGGGGTGGTAATTTAAATTCCCTTCTTTGCAGCCTGAACAATTGGCCCTGGTCTGGTTCAGGAGTGCTGTGGCCCAATAATGTATGAGCATCCCAAAGCAATTGTTTTTTTGTTTTCCCGGTAAACCTGAATGCATCGATCCTGATAAGGATTAATAGTTGTTCCAGGCCAGCCGAAACACGGTTAATAAAATCATCGAGGCTTTTAAATACCCCTTTTCGCCTTCGTTCTTCTTCAATGCCTTGTGTTAAGACTGCTTCAAGGTTTTGCAGGTGTACAAAGCCCAGGTAAATATCTTTTTCTTTTATCGAAGTGTAATAGTTGCTTTGGTTCACGCAGGGAAGGCAAATATTGGCCTCCCATCGTCGCGCTTCGTTCACATAAACCCATGTTTGATAAAAACCACCAAAATTATTGATTACGGCAACCATGTGTTCGAGTGGAAAATAAGCTTTAAGGTACAGGCTCTGAAAACTTTCCACGGCAAATGAAGCAGAATGGGCTTTGGAAAATGAATAACCGGCAAACGACTCGATTTGGCGCCACACTTCCCGTGTAAGTTCATCAGGATAACCAATCTCCTTACAGTTCGAGAAAAACCTGCCTACAATTCTTGCCATTTCAGCCTTCGATCTGAATTTACCACTCATGGCACGGCGTAATACATCGGCATCGGCAAGGTCGAGCCCGGCAAAATGATGGCACACTTTTATCACATCCTCCTGGTACACCATAACCCCGAATGTTTCATGCAACTGCTCTTCCATTACCGGGTGCAGGTATTTTATTTCGGCAGGGTTATGAAACCGTTTGATGTATTCTTTCATCATACCACTTTTGGCAACGCCTGGCCTGATAATGCTGCTTGCCGCTACCAAACTTATATAATTATCGCAACGCAACTTATTCAGAAGCCCCCGCATAGCAGGGCTTTCAACATAAAAGCAACCAATTGCCTCACCTTTGCGCAGGTATTCCTGAACTTTTACGTCTTTTTTAAACCGCTGCACATCATAGATATCGATCGTTTTGCCATGGTTTTCCTTAACAATTGTAGCACAATCTTTAATATGCCCGATGCCGCGCTGACTGAGGATGTCAAGTTTTTCATAACCCAGGTCTTCGGCAACATACATATCCCAATGTGTTGTCAGAAACCCTTTCGGCGGCAGGTCGAGCGCGGTATAGCAGGTAATAGGTTCTTCGGAAATAAGTACACCGCCTGCATGAATGCTGCGAATATTAGGAAAATCCATAAGCCTGTTGCCAATGTCAAACATTCGTTTTGTAATATCGTTCTGGCACAAAGTGTCGGCAGGATTTCGTACAAGCCGGTCAATTTCTTCCTTTGGAAGTCCGTGTACCTTTCCCAACTCGCGAAATATAGAACGGTCACGAAATGTCGAAATAGCGCAAATAAGCGCTGTATGCCTGCTTCCGTAACGCTTGAAAATATAATCGAGTACATCATCGCGTTCCCGCCAGGAATAGTCTATATCGAAATCGGGCGGACTGGTACGCTTGGGATTGATGAAACGTTCGAAGTACAAATCGAGCTCGATTGGATCGACATTGGTAATCTTTAAGCAATAGGCTACAATGCTGTTGGCGCCACTCCCCCGCCCCACATGATAAAACCCGCGGTTCATCGAATACCTTATAATATCCCAGGTTATAAGAAAATAGGCGGAAAATCCCATTTTGTCAATAATTTCGAGCTCATGCCTGATACGTCGTATTGCCTCTGGGTTATTATTGCCATAGCGATATTCCATGCCTTCGAAGGCAAGCTTTTCGAGCAATTGTTTATCGTCATACGGACTGTTGCTAAAATTCTTTTTGTTTTTTACCGTTTGAAAATCAAATTCAATTTTACAACTGGCTATCAGGCACCCGGTATTGCTTATTATCTGTGGAAAATCGCTGTAGAGTGCAATAATTTCATCAGGCGGAAGAAATGTTTCGTGTTTTCCTGCAACCTGCCTGGGCATGAGCATGGTTATCAAAATATTATTGTCGATTGCACGTAAATTTGTATGAAGATCATATTCATCATAACTGGCAAAAGTGACCGGGAACAATGCTACAAGTTTATTTTGTTTATAGCGATATTCAGATGTTACCAGGCGCCTGAGATCGACCGGAAGTACGCCAACAAATTCGTTTTCGCGAAGTCGTTTATTTTTAATACCGGCAAAAGGGTATATAATATATACTTCACGAAAAGCCGGCGCTTCTGCCGGAATCTTACCACCTTCTATGCTGCAACTTGTGAGAAATTCGTTTAGCTCGCGAAAACCTTCATTATTGATGGCAATGCCAACATAAAGCAATTCATTGCCATTACGAAACTCGATACCGGCTACAGGATAAATTCCATTTTGATTACAAGTTTTCACAAAATCAACAGTACCCATAGTGCTGTTGATATCGGTTAGTGCAAAGGCTTTTACACCGGCTTTTAAAGCACTTTCAACCAATTTATCCACAGTCATGGTACCGTAGCGTAAACTATAATATGAATGACAATTTATATACATTTGAAAATGAGTAATTAAGTGTAAAAGAATTTAGGCCAAAGAAACGAAACCTCTAAATATTAATATTCTGGAATCAATATCGTTTAGCTAAGAATGGAACGCAGATAACGCGGATTAAATCTGTGAAAATCAGCGTTACGAAGTATCAGTTTCATCAGCGTCCTATTATGATTTTTGCTAACTAAACAACATTTATTCTGAAATTTAAATTTTGCACATTGTATTTAAGTATTTTTTTTGACATTGGTATTCAATACTATTTATGATTAATATTTAATCATTTTTTATGCTTATAATATAATCAAATATTTTTTAAAATGAAAAGACAAAATGCATTATTTTTACCCGGATAAAAAACAGGAACCGGTCAATACAATAAAAAGTAAAAGCCATGAAAAAAATTTCCGTATTACTAATTTTTCTTTCAATTAATATTTCAATTTCTTTTTCGGTTTTAAAACCAGGTTCGGCTTTAAACATTTTTCAGCAACCCACATTGCCGGCTCCCATGATGCTTCCTCATGTTGTCCAGACGAAAACAAAATATTATGTTATCAGCCAGGGCAATAGCGAATATTTTAGAAAGCAATTCAATATGGCAGCAAATGCACTGGGTAACGACACACAGGTTATTGTTTATGAATTTTTGCCAGCCAATGCATTGGTCAGAAAACTTACGGATGCCAATTTTGTTCGAAGTTTTTTTGGTGCTTGTGTCAACGGGAATAAAATTTATATTGCAGGCGGATATGATGCAAAAGGTAAACCAACTTCATCACTTTTTGAATATGATTTGACAACTAAAAAATGGGATGAAAAAAAAGCCATGTCTATTTCCCGTGGCCGCTTTGCACTTGAATTTGCCGGAGGTAAACTATATGCCATTGGTGGAGAAAATACCAATGGTTCAATTGAAACATATACACCAGAGATCAATGTTTGGAAACCAACAAATATAAAATTTGTCCCGGCAACTTTAAAACCAATGACTAGAATAGAATCATCAGGTGTAATTGAAGATAAAATTTGTTTGTTTGACGGTTCAGCATTCCAAATTTTTACACCTGCTGCAGGTAGCATTGCAGAAGGTTCCGAACCCGCCATTTAAATCAGAGTATTTTGACGTTTCAGTTTTTAGCAAAAAATTATACGTTGCCGGAGGTTCAATCGATAAAAGTATTGACAACTGTATTTATCTGTATAATTCAGTTGATGGTAATTGGTCGAATGTCGGAAAAATTCCTGTGCCCAGGTATGGCGCCGGATTGACATATTCTAATAATATGTTATTTTACCTTGGTGGTTCAACTATTGGTTTTTCAAATCCGGCAGAACCCAACAATGAAATTTATATTTACAGGCCTTCAAAGTAATTGCTTTTAATAACAATGAATTCAATAAAGGATATTTTTCAACGTAGTAAACTGTTTCTTATACCTTATTTAATATTGTTCTTAGTCAATATATCTATTCTTTGCTTCTATGATAAATCAAGCATTCACATTTGGACAAATAAACATAACAATCTTTTCTTCGATTATTTCTTCTCATTACTTACAAATCTTGGCGATGGTTTGTTTGTAATTGCAGTGGTAATTGTGCTTTTATTCTACCGATATGGCCATTCAATCCTTGTTTTCTCCACCTATGCAATTTCAGGTTTACTGGTTCAGTTTTTAAAACTTATCGTTTTTGCAAGCTCCCCACGCCCAAAACATTATTTTGATGGTCTATATAACTTGCATTTTGTTAAGGGTGTCGACATGCTTTACAACTATAGTTTCCCTTCAGGTCATTCTGCTTCAGCTTTTGCAATGTTGCTTTGTTTATCATTTTTCACAAAAAATAAAATCCTAAAACTGCTATGCTTCGTTATGGCTTGTTTAATAGCATATTCGCGCGTATACCTTTCACAGCACTTTTTAATTGATGCAGTAGCAGGATCAGCAATTGGGATCATCGTTGTGCTAATATATTATTATTTTCATTTAAGGATAAATGGCAAATGGATGAACAATTCTTTAAGGGTTTATTTTTCAAATAAAAACAAAAGAGAAATTTAATAAAAGGGTCATTTTCCTTTATATTATTAATACCAGAGGTAAAATATTTTTAAAAATAGATATATGGTTTTTTAAATTTCGTTTGTCATTATGACAATCTAATGTTTGAATTGATATATTTGTCATCGTTTTCACAAATAACTTAACGACTACATATACTAACTAACAAATTAAATTGAATTATCATGTTACATCAAAGGCTTAGTTTAAAAGAGAAAATTGGGTACGGTTTTGGCGATGCCGCATCCTCTATGTTCTGGAAACTTTTCGGGATGTACCTTATGTTTTTTTATACCGATGTATTTGGTATAACTGCAGCAGTTGCCGGTACAATGATGCTTTTTACACGTGTGGGGGATGCCATAATCGACCCACTTATCGGGATAATGGGCGACCGCACAGAAACCCGCTGGGGAAAATTCAGGCCCTACCTGCTTTGGATTGCTGTCCCATTTGGTATAATTGGCATACTTACTTTTACCACACCTTCAATGAGTATGACAGGTAAGATTATCTACGCTTACGTTACATACTCTCTTATGATGATCATTTATTCGCTTATTAATGTTCCGTATGCATCATTAATGGGAGTTATGACCGCCGATGGTAAAGAACGTACAACCCTGGCAACTTTCCGTTTTATTTTTGCTTTTGGTGGCAGCTTTTTAGTTTTAGGCCTTTATCAGCCATTATTCGATAGCTTTGGCACTAAAGTCGCGAGCAATTTCCCGGTTGCAAACATGATAGAAATAAAAGATACTGCCAATCTGGAAAACAATTGTAAAACTTTTGCCTGGCAGGGTAATAAGCTGGAACAAAAAGAACCATTAAATGACTCTTTATTATATATCACAGCCAAGATAATTACCAGGACGGGCGATGCCTTTAAAATTGGAATTTTTAATCCAAAAACAAATGAATATTCCTGGTTTACTTTTAAAAAAGGATTGGATACCCTCGGTTTGCATCGCAACGGAACAACTTCGGATGTACAAATAAAACTTACACGAATTGCTTCAAAGGAAAATCTGGTAAATCCGGAAGATATTCAAATAGTTGTGAATAAACCGGCTACAAGTGAAATTAAGTTCGCCAGGATGGGTATAAAAGAAATCAATTATCGTTCAGGGATCCAAAAGGCAGCTACAGTTATTGCTATATTGGCTGTTATTTTCTTTTTAATTACATTTTTATGGACGCGTGAACGAATAAAACCTATCGCCGAAAAAACATCACTTAAATATGATTTAAAAGATTTGGGTAAAAACGGCCCCTGGTTTATTCTTCTGGGTGCCGGTATTTCTACTATATTTTTTAATACAATCCGTGACGGAGCTGCTCTCTACTATTTTAATTACTATTACAAAGGTCCCGGTAATATTGCATTGGGTGCGAACCTCATTCTTGCTATCAGCACAATTTATTTACTTTTAGGTCAGGCCGCCAATATTGTCGGTGTAATACTTGCCAAACCGGTTTCGGATAAAATTGGCAAGAAAAATACATTTTTAATAGCTATGCTGGCTGCAACAGTTTTAAGTGTTATTTTTTACGGCCTTGACAAAACCAATATAACTATGATATATACATTCCAGATATTAATAAGTATCAGTGCCGGAATTATCTTCCCGTTGGTTTGGTTCATGTATGCTGATACGGCAGATTATTCAGAATGGAAAAATGGAAGAAGGGCTACAGGACTTGTATTTTCAGCAGCTTCCATGTCGCAGAAATTCGGGGCTTCCATTGGTATGTATATGGTAGGTTTGCTGCTTACCTTATATGGTTACCAGGCAGGAATAGATCAAACCCTGCATACACAACAGGGAATCAGGTTAATGCTTAGCCTCTACCCTGCATTGGGTGCTTTCCTGGCAGCATTCTTCATGTTTATATATCCTTTGAAAGAATCGATGATGGATAAAATCGAGGATGACCTGGAACAGCGCAGGGCAGCCATACATAAGGATTCATAACCGATGTTCGGTTTTCGATGACTGAATTTCGAAATACTAAAACGCAAATACAATAAAGTTTTCTTCAAAAGCAAAAAAAAACCAAAGGTGGTTGGTATTACTCCGGCCACCTTTTTTATCTTTACATTTCCCGTTTTCTGAACTCATCAATTGTCAAAAAAATATTTTCTTTTGACAATTGAATGTAAACTATTAAAATACCGGGTAAGTTTTAGTATGCCGAAAGAATTTATTATCATAGTCAACTCTCACAGGAAACTAGGCGAATTGCTGGTACCTTATTTTATCGAACGTACAACCGGCCAGTCATTTTTTCAGTTACAGGAATTTGCTACACCTGAAAATATTGTAAGGCAAAAACTGGATTTATCGAATCAGGCTTTAAAAGTAATTGAAATTGCCAATGAGTATTCCGAAAAAACCTTGCACCAGTTATTCTGTAAAAATAAAAACCTTAAAGATTTTTTCAATACTATCGAAGATAGCTTAATTAACCAGCAAATTCGTCCATATATTGAGAAACGTATTTCTAAAATTGTTGAAATTATTTCAGGTTCTGAACTTTTGGTTTACAGGAAAGAAAAGAATTATATGGTTGTTCATGACGAAGAACGTATCAATGTCATTAATCAACCTGTTCAACCAGTTTTCAACTTTATCAAAACTGAATCTGATTTTAAATATTTTCTTACAATAGGTAATAAAAACAAGGATATAAAACTTTATAACCAGCCCCATACTATTCTTTCGCAAAAACCATCCATCGTTATTGTTGGCAAAGAACTCTTCAGGGTTGAAAATATTGATTCGAAAAAACTATTGCCATTTTTCAGCAAGGATTTGATAACTGTTCCAAAATCCGCCGAACGCGATTACCTTGAAACTTTTGTAAAAAATGCAATATTAAATTATCCGGTTAAAGCAATTGGTTTTAAAATAACAGAAGTAGATATTGAACCAAAAGCGACTTTAACCCTCGAACCAAACTTAAAAGGTGAACCGGTATTGATGTTGCGTTTCAATTATGACCGTGCATCTTTTCCTTATCATAGTTCAAAAAAGGCAGAGATTTTTCTTGAAGAAAATGAAAATACATATACCTATTTTAAATATAACCGCAAAAATGAATTTGAAGAAATGGCTGCCCAAAATTTAATCTCATCCGGATTTGAGATTGAAGAAGGAATGGCTTTCAGGAAAAAACTTTTAGCTGGAAATCCAGATTGGCAATTCTACGAAGTAATTAATTGGTTGAACTATAATATTAATAGTTTGCGCGAGATGGGGTTCGAAGTCAACAAATCAAGAACCGACAAGGACTATTATCTCGATTTGATTCTTTTAGACTTAAAAGTTGACGATACTTTAGACTGGTTCGATTTAAAGGCAGTTGTTACATTTGGTGAATTTGTTTTTCCTTTTACACGTTTCAGAAAACATATAATCATGGGGATCAGGGAATTCACTCTTCCCAATAATAAGATTGTAATTCTACCATTGGAATGGTTTGCAAACTATCGCGAGATTTTTGTTTTTGGCAACGATAATGGTGATAAAATTCAATTAAAAAAGCACCATTATCAAATGCTCCGGGAAGCCATTGGGGATGAATCCGGTAATATGCTTGTAAAACTAAGCAACAAGCTTGAATTGGCAAATTCAGACAATTTCAATGTTCCTCAAAAGATTAATGCAACGTTGAGGGAATATCAGAAAACCGGTGTTAACTGGATGTACCAGATGCACTGCAATAAATTCGGCGGTTGTCTTGCCGATGATATGGGTCTGGGAAAAACGCTGCAGACGATTACACTTTTAATGAAGGTGAAAGAAGAAGCAAGTAAATCGGCAATAATTCCTTCAGGCAAAAAACCTACTGTACAACTCAGTCTTTTCGATATTCCCGCGTTTACCGGAGGCGAACATTTAAATACATCGCTCATTGTGATGCCTGTTTCGTTGCTGCATAACTGGGAGAACGAAATTCAAAAGTTTGCCCCTTCCCTTTCGGTTTATAAATTTTTTGGCACACAGCGCACACGTAATTTCAATGAGTTGTTAACAGTCGATATTGTCCTGGCCTCGTACGGTGTAGTTCGCAACGACATAGATAGCCTGCGTGAACTTAATTTTAAATATGCCATTTTGGACGAAAGCCAATCAATAAAAAATCCTGACTCGAAAATTTATAAAGCAGTTGTGCAGCTTCAATCGGAGCACAAATTAGTTTTGACAGGCACACCTATTGAAAATAGTCTTACAGATCTTTGGGCACAACTTAATTTTTTAAACCGCGATTTATTAAAAAGCCAGCATTATTTCAGGGAAGAATTTGTTGTGCCTATCGAAAAGCATAACGATATTGAGAAGCAGCGGAAACTTCAATTAATTATCAGCCCGTTTATTTTAAGAAGGAAAAAAGAAGAAGTAGTTAAAGAATTACCGTCATTGTCTGAACAGTTGTTGTATTGTGAAATGACAGAAGAACAGCATAAAATTTATGAACATGAAAAATCTTATGTACGCAATATGCTTTTTGACACAATTGACAGAAAAGGGTTTGAAAAATCGGCTATTTTAATATTGAAAGCGCTCAACAAATTAAGGTTACTGGCAAACCACCCTATCCTGACAGAGCCTGATTACGAAGGAGATTCAGGAAAATTCGAGGAAATAATGCGCAGTATAGAAAATGTTGTCGAAGAAAAACATAAAGTATTGATATTTTCTTCCTATGTTAAACATCTTAACCTTGTGGCCGACTATTTAAGAAAACAGTCCTGGCCTTTCGCAATGCTCACAGGTGTGACAAAAAACAGGCAGGGCATTATCGATACTTTTCAGAAAGAAGAAGAAACCAGGGTATTCCTTATAAGTCTTAAGGCCGGTGGTATAGGACTTAACCTTACAGCTGCCGATTATGTTTTTATGCTCGACCCCTGGTGGAACCCGGCTGCTGAAAACCAGGCGATAAGCCGTGCCCACAGGATTGGCCAGGATAAAAAAGTATTTGTTTATCGTTTCATCAGCCGTGATTCAATAGAAGAGAAAATTCAACTTCTGCAACAGCGGAAATCTGCAATGGCCGATTTATTTATAAATAACAACAATCCTTTCAGAAGTATTAAACAAGAAGAAATAGTTGAATTATTTAATTAATTCTAAAACTCTGAAGTAAAATGAAATTGTATTTCATTATATTTTTCCTGTGCCATTTGAAGGCTATATGATGAATCAGCAAGAAATACTTCCCGTCCATGTTTATCTTCCGCAAGGAATTGATATTTGCGTTTACGAAAATCATCCAATTGAACATGATTGTTACTCACTATCCAGCAAGCTTTGTAAAGGTTTATCGGTTCATATTTGCATGAAGCTCCATATTCATGAAGTAAACGATATTGAAGAACTTCAAATTGCAATGCACCGACAGTGCCAATAATTTTTCTGTTGTTATGCCTGTTAATAAACAATTGAGCAACCCCTTCATCCATTAATTGATCAATTCCTTTTGCTAATTGCTTTGATTTTAAAGGGTCTCCATTCTCAACATATTTAAAAAGTTCGGGCGAAAAACTTGGAATACCTTTGAAATGCAGAGCTTCGCCTTCAGTAAGTGTATCTCCGATTTTAAAATTTCCTGTGTCGTGAAGCCCTACAACATCTCCGGGAAAAGCTTCGTCAATTACTGATTTTTTATCAGCCATAAAAGCAGTAGGGCTTGAAAATTTTAACATTTTTCCATGCCTGACATGCAAATAGTTTATATTACGCCTGAATATACCACTGCATAAACGCACAAATGCTATGCGGTCGCGATGGTTGGGATCCATGTTGGCATGGATTTTAAATACAAAACCAGAAAATTTTTCCTCTTCCGGATAAATAATACGCTCAACAGTTTCAAAAGTCTTTGGCGAAGGCGCAATATTAATAAAGCAGTCCAGCAATTCGCGAACACCAAAATTATTAAGCGCACTTCCAAAAAATACTGGTGCAAGATGTCCTTCCAGATAGCGTTTATGGTCGAATTCATGATAAACGCCTTTTATTAATTCCAGTTCTTCGCGGAGTGTACCTGCAAATTTTCCTCCAATATGCTTTTCAAGATCATTACTTTGAATATTGCTAAATTCAATTGCTTCTTCAATTGTTGTTTTATCTGCGCCGGCAAATAAATTAAGCTTTTCTTCATAAATATTATAAACACCTTTAAAAGTAGGGCCATTACTAATTGGCCAGGTAAGAGGCCTGACCCTTATTTTTAATTCTTTCTCAATTTCATCGAGAAGTTCAAACGGATCTTTTCCCGGCCTGTCTAATTTATTCACAAAAACCATCACAGGTGTGCTGCGCATCCGGCAAATTTCCATTAACCGTCTGGTTTGGGTTTCAACACCTTTTGCACTGTCAATAACGATTATTACACTATCGACTGCCAGTTAATGTCCGAAATGTATCTTCTGCAAAATCTTCGTGACCTGGTGTATCGAGAATGTTAATTTTAATCCCTTTATAATCGAAACCCATTACAGAAGTGGAAACTGAAATGCCGCGCTGACGTTCTATTTCCATAAAGTCGGATGTTGCGGCTTTTTTAATCTTGTTCGATTTTACTGCCCCTGCAACATGAATGGCACCTCCAAAAAGTAGAAGTTTTTCTGTTAAAGTTGTTTTTCCGGCGTCAGGATGGCTTATAATAGCAAATGTCTTGCGCCGCTTAATCTCCTGTAAAAAATTCATATCCTGATTTTTGAAGCCGCAAATTTAATGCTTAAACTTCAAACTAAAAATTTAGCGGGCAGATAGTATTTGAACATGAATCCGAATAAAGAATATTTTTATGGTGCAATTGAACGAAATATTGTTTTTGTTTTCTAACGTTTAAAGTTTCTTAACTGCTTTCTAATTTCCACCATGGCTTCATCAGCAGTAATTGTACCTCGGATAACTTCTTTATTGAAATTATTTAGAGTACGTCTTGTAAAACCAAATATTATTTGAGAATCGTCAATAAAATTAACTTTTTTTGATCCATATTTTTTATTAATTCCATTATTGTATTCTTCAAACTGGTTGCTGCCTATGGCGGACGAAGTGACTCCTCCTGCAATCCCGGTAGGACATTTTGTATATCTTGCCCATTTTTCAGCCATATCAGGCCGGTTTAAATATAAAAGAAACTTAATGGCTTCTTCTTTATGTGGTGCATTTTTGGGAACGGCCCAGGTTATCATATAACCACCAAAATATAAATTTGGCTGTTTAAAAGTCGGTAATTCGACGGGCACCATATCATTGACCAATTTGCTATCCTGCTTTAACCATATATTGTACATCCAAGATGCATTTATGTAAAATAAACATTTTTTTGTTAGCGTATAATTCCATGACGTTTGCCATTTTATTGATTGAATATCATAATTGATAGCTCTATTTTTGGCTAATTCTTCACAAACTTTTAATGTTTTATGCCAGGCTTCCAATTTCTTTTCATTATATGAATCGCTATATATTTCATTTATATCTCCTATTTCAGAAATAAATAACTGCAATAATAAAACATAAGTTGTTGACCAATCGCTGCAATCAAGAATAGGCATTATTTGCGAATTATTGCGTTTATTATATTCGTTTGCAGCTTTAACATATTGGATTATGTCATCTGCAGTCATACCAAATTGCTTAATATCAATGCCTATTTCCTTTGCCACATCACGGTTAAACCATAAGAACCAATTATAACCTTCGAGAAATGGGCCAGGTATTATACCTTTCCAAAAATCTTTATTTGCCTGGGTAAGTAGGTCGGGATTTGTGTGTGCTTTGAATTCTGGTATATCGCTAAAATCAACCAAATATTTTTTAGCCCAATCCGGGTCATTCATATAATTGGCAATTGTATAATATTCGTTGTTTATTCTAATTACATCCCAGCTTGAAGTATCAGAAGTAAAGACTTTTTTTAAGTACTTTGCTTCGCAATTGGCATCAGTTCTTGTCCAGTATATTTGTTCAGGAAAAACCAGGTTGACACGATAATCCTGGTTTAAAAATTCAAATTCATTGGCAAACTCCCGTACAAGGTTTTCTCTTTTTCCTTCATTCAACCAATGACCAATTACTTTTAGTGTTTTAACTGTATTTTGAGTAGAATTTAAATTACCAGATTTAATATTATTATTATAGTTTTTTTCATTATTTAAACATGATATGATTATAAACATGAATGAAAGAATAAACACTTTCCTCATAATGTCAAAATTTTAGTTATGCAATATATTCAGTTTTTATTGTAAATATTTGTAATTCTATCAATAAATTACATATTTTGTACATTATTTTTATAATTTGGACATTATTTATATGATTCTATTTAAAATTTAATTATTTAATCGCTATGAAATTCAGAAATGGTACCTATTTAGGTATGTCATGTGGTTAATTTTCAAATAATTAAAAAAAAGGTTCACGCAAAGTTTCGCAAAGAAAAAAACGCAAAGGTTGCAAAGGCTTAAATGAAAGAACTTTGCGTGAAATATTTTAATATATTAAAATCCAAGATATTACAAAATTTTGCTAAAACCTGAATATTTATCAGAAATGAAATAGAAACATTTAAAGTAATGCGATCTTAAATGTTGAAAAAATGATATACTAATCAATGATTATTATATTGTATATACTTACTATTAAATAAATTAATAAACTTGTTAGTTTCAATCATTTGGTTGATGCTCTTTTCTTAAAAGATCAGAAATAGTTTTTACCGGGTTAAAAGTTTCTAACGGCACTTCTACAAAAAGCGTAATCCAATGAGCCATGCTTCCATTCCATAACCCTGGCAATTCCTGGGCTTTAATCTTTTTTCCTGCAATTGTTTTATGTGAAATAAATCCTGAATACGAATCGCGATATTTCAGAAGGTTGAACTTGTGACCATTAAAATCTTTAATGCAGCATACCAAATCAACCGGGTTAAAGTGCGTAGCGCTGTTTAAAATTTCCTGCTGTTTGGTATCTTTTGGGTCAACCTGAGTTGATTCGATAATTTGAAGGGCAGGCTCACCTTTTCGGTTTAAAGTCCAGAATGGGCCACCGCCAGGCTCTCCGGCATTTTTTACCATTCCACATACTCTAATGGGTTTATCGATTTTTGATTTTATATACCCTGCAAAAATAGTATTATCAAGCCCTTCAGGAATAATAATACCCAAATACTTTTTCATGAAGCTTGCAATATCATGCTTTTTCTTTTCAGTATATGAATCGTGCCATTCAAGATAATTCAATATTTCGCCAATTTGCTGCTTAATTTGTACCATTAGGCCAGCCAAAGCTTTCTTATATTTTATGGTAACAAGCTTCATATAATCCGGCACAACATTATCAATATTTTTTATGAAAATAATATCAGCATCGATATCGTTTAAATTTTCGAGCAATGCGCCATGACCACCGGGCATTAAAACCAAAAAACCTTTTTCGTCCGTAATTAGCTCATTATCGATAGTGACAGCAATAGTATCTGTTGATTTTTTTTGAAAAGAAAAACTAATATCAAGTTTAACCATTTGAAGGCTTTCATATTTTGTTTTAAGCTTTTCAAATTCAGCAAGGAATAATTTTTCGTGTTCCGGTGAGATTGTAAAATGCAAATTTGCCCTTCCTTTAGAATTTGCATAAACCAATCCTTCTACAACATGCTCTTCAACTGCTGTCCTTGAGCCATCAGCATAGTAGTGAAACTGAAGAAGCCCTTTTGGAAGATTACTAAAGTTTAAACCGGAAGGTTCAAGTATTTTACGAATTTTTACTGCTTTATCTGCATTAGAAATAAGGATATTGTCTTTTGATAAACTTTTTTCAAGCAAATTATAAAATGCAAATTTCTTCAGATTATTGATCGTTTGTTCGACATCATAATTGTTTTCATTGGTTTCAAGATATTCGAACAAACCCTTGAACATTCGTGTAGCTGCTCCTGAAGCCGGAATAAATTTTACAATACTTGCCGATTTGGCATATTCATCGTAAAGCTTCGTCCACTTTTCGATTTCCTGATCTGAAGCCTGAATAATTCCATCGCCCACAGTAGCGGGTTTTGCTAAGTTGGCATATAAAAAACCTTCTTTGAAAGCTCTTAATTGATTGGTAATTTGTTGCTCTTCAATTCCGATATTCTGAAGTTGTTTTAACTGTTTACTGGTTAACATGGCTATAAATATTTACACCAATAAAAATAGTGAAAATATTTACTTTCCTGACTGTTTCCTATTACTTTTTATTAAGCTTAAGAAGAGCAATTTCGCGACCGGCATGAAAAGCTTTAAGATTGGTATCGATAACTGAACTTCCCTTTTTTGCAAAAAGTTTGTGAATGCCTGTTTCAAAATAAGCCAACGGTATATTAATAAATGGAACTGCAGCACCTAACATGACCATGTTTAAAGCCCTCGACGAACCAGATTCATCTGCAATTTTATTTGCATCGAGAAGTACATGGTTTGGCAATTTTTCTATTTCTGAAATTATATTTTCAATTGCCGGATAGTTTTCAATATTAATGAAAGGGACCAGGTTTGTGACTATCCATCCTGTTTGGTTAAGAAATGGCAAGTAACGTAAACACTCCATAGGTTCAACAGACATGATTAAATCGGCAGAATTTAATGGAATAAGGTCTGAAGCTATATCACGGTCAGACAAGCGTAAATGTGATTGAACAGCCCCTCCTCTTTGGCTCATACCATGCACTTCAGCTTGTTTTAAGTTTAAATTGCCTTTAATTGCCGCCAACCCGATTGATGCTGCGATCGATAAAATTCCCTGGCCTCCGACACCAGCTAAAATAATATCCGTTTTCATTTTTTAACTGCTTTTGATATTTTTTCGCGATAAAGTCTGGATGCATTCGCGCTGTCCGATAACTACAGATACTCCTTTGTACTCTATTTCCTTTTTTAATTTTATTACATTCTCTTCGTGATTTTTTTTTAGCGGTATAATTTTAATCAAGTGTTCTGGTTCTACACCCAATCCTCGACATACTTGCTCAAGTTTGCCAGTTGCTGAAGATTTTTGCCCACCTGTCATTCCAGTAGTTAAATTATCGCAAATGATAATAGTAATTCCCGATTTATCATTAACTGCATCCAATAAACCGGTTATGCCGGAATGAGTAAAAGTAGAATCGCCAATGACGGCAACTGAAGGAATTAAGCCTGCATCGTATGCCCCTTTGGCCATAGTAACAGAAGCTCCCATATCAACACACGAATAAATCGAATGAAAAGGCGGCATAGCTCCCAAAGTATAGCACCCGATATCTGAAAAAACACGTCCTCTTGAATAATCTTTCATTGCTTCGTTTAATGCGTTAAAAATATCGATATGTGAACAACCTTTGCATAAAGAAGGTGGCCGGTTAACTACAATTTCAGGAATTAATTTTGGAGTTTCTTTTTTTATTCCCAAAGCAGAAGCTACTATATCAGGGTTTAATTCACCGTTGCGGGGAAGTGTTCCATCGAGACGGCCATGAATATTTTTACCCTGTTTCACAAATCCTTTCAACATTTCTTCGACAAACGGGTAACCATCTTCTAAAACCAATATTTCCTGACAATCGTTATAAATCATTTCGACCTGCACCCTTGGAATCGGATATTGTGAAATTTTTAATAAAGGAAAAGGTACCTGGTGATCCTGAAAATTTTCTATCAAATAATTATATGTTATTCCACAGGCTATTATTCCGAGCCTCTTTTCAGCTAACGAACCATCAAAATATTTATTGAATTGAGAACGCTCAGATTCACCTTCGAAAAAATACTGGTTGTCGAGTAATTCTTTATATCTTTTCCTTGCTATTGCCGGAAGCAAAACAAATTGCAGCGGATCGCCAGGCATGCTAATATCATTTTGGCCTTTCACCTTTTGCCGGGTCACGCCTGCACGCGAATGAGCGAGGCGCGTGGTAATACGAAGCATTACAGGTATTTTATATTTTTCGGACAAATCGAATGCAAAACAAGTCATATCGTAAGCTTCCTGTTGATTCGAAGGTTCAAGTACCGGGACCATCGCAAATTTTCCATAAAACCTTGAGTCCTGTTCATTTTGCGAAGAATGCATTGAAGGATCGTCTGCAGATACCAAAACTAAACCACCGTTTACTCCGGTAATAGCTGAATTAATAAAAGCATCAGCAGCAACATTAAGCCCAACATGTTTCATACAAACCAACACCCTCTTCCCGGTATATGACATTCCCAAAGCAGCTTCATAAGCCGTTTTCTCGTTTGCTGACCAATTACTTCTTATACCACATATTTTGGCATATTCAGCATTCTGAATGTATTCTGTAATTTCGGTTGAAGGTGTACCCGGATATGCATATACTCCTGAAATACCCGAATCCAAAGCTGCTTGTGCAATAGCCCCATCAGCAAGCAGCAGTATTTTTTCCATGTTGAATAAAATTTAAAGCCCTCAAAAGTAGAAAAAAACCGCAATTCAAAAACGAATGACTTCTAATTTAATAATTTTAAAAAAGATCATTTTTTTATATTATCTAATGAATGACCTAAATAGTTCTTGTCTAAATCAACATTGATTTGTCTTAAAATCAATGCCAAAAACCTGGATTATTAAACATATAACAATAAACCAAAAATAATTTAAAAAAAAATTAAATATAAAAACAAATTGACTATTTTTAGTTTTCATTTATTCGATATATTTAAAATTTCACTTCACTATGAAAAAAGCTTTGTTCATTTTTATATCAATCTCTTTCTGCCTAATATCGTGTAAGAAAGAAATCGATAATACCATTACAGAAAACAAAACAGTGAACCAATGGATTTACAACAATATGGATACTGTATATTATTGGAATAGCCAGTTGCCATTAAAGCCTGATTTTACTTTAACTCCTGATAAATTCTTTAAATCAATTTTATCTAAAGAAGACAGGTTTTCGTTTATTATAGACAATGTTGCTGACCTTATAAATATGCTGAATGACGTTGAAGAAACATTTGGATATGAATATTCACTTTATCTCATGCCAAACTCGAAAAATTTAGTGGGACAAATTACCTATGTTGAAAAGAATTCTCCGGCACAATTAGCAGGCATTCAACGAGGTGATTTTTTTATTGCAATTGATAATACCACGATTACAACTGATAATTATACAAATCTGTTGTCAATTAACAATAGTTCAATTACACTTACTACTGCTTATTATAGCACTTATGGCACTTTCGAAAAACTGAAAGACATTAGCCTTACCCCTGTTGTTTTAGATGAAGACCCGGTGATATTGGACACAATATATCAAATTTCAAATAACAAGATCGGTTATTTGTTGTACAAACAATTCGTCCCTGATCCTGGGGATAGTTCTTTAAGATATGACAAAGAACTTGAAAGCGTATTTGGTAATTTTAAACAAGCCGGGGTTAATTTTTTGATCCTCGATTTGCGTATGAACCCAGGCGGGGCACTTTCTTCAGCAAGAAAACTTGCCAGCCTTATTGTAAAAGGGCTTGATACATCTAAAATTTTCCTTGAAAACAGTTATAATCCTTTAATGACTTCGATATTTTCTTATTATTATGGATCCAGTTTTTTTAATGTCAAATTTATTGAAGAGCCAAACAACATAGGCAATAACCTTTATTACTTCGTTGTTATAACAAGCCGAAATACCGCTTCTGCAAGTGAAGATTTAATTAACGGGCTTAAACCGTATATGCCGGTATATTTAATTGGCGATACAACTGTTGGTAAAAACTATGGTTCTATAACCGTTTATGATGAAACAAAAAAAATAAACTATGGTTTACAACCACTTGTGCTTAAAGTATCCAATTGCCTCGGTCAATCCGATTTTTCAAATGGTTTTATACCAAATGTTTTACTAAAGGATGTTGGTCTTACACTGAGGCAATTTGGTGATATTTCGGAAACATTGCTCGCTGCCGCCATTAATAGTATAACCAATAATACGGCAAAATCATTGACTGTCCAAAAAGAAATTTCAGGTAAGTACTTTTCAGAAGTTTATAACTCTTTATCTAGAAAGGCAAAGATTCCAAATGCTTTTATTGATATTAAAAAAAGGAAGTAATAATTTAATTGGTTTTAACTTCCTAATTTCTAACTTGTCAAAATTTATTATTTCAGAATTAAATTTATTGCCTATTTGATTAAATTCAGATACTTATTGAATATTGAATCTTGAAATCTTTTGAATAATCTATCTTGTCTATTTGAGGTATTTTCTCCCTGCCTAATATTTTAAGCATTTTGGCGTGATTTCTTACTGCTGAAAAAAAAGTAGGTTGAACGTGATAAGGTAATCCATATTTACTTGCAGTTTCCTTAACTAACCTGGATATACCTTTATAATGAATATGACAGATATTTGGGAACAAATGGTGCTCAACCTGGTAATTTAATCCACCAATCATCCAAGAAAAAATTTTGCTTCCGGGCGAAAAATCTGATGTTGTCAGTAACTGATGTATAGCCCAATTACTCTCTATGTTTCCATTTTCGTCAGGTAATGGATATTCTGAAGTAGACACTACATGTGCTGTTTGAAAAATAGTTGACAAAATTAGCCCACTGATAAAATGCATGGCTAAATAAAACAATACAACCCAAAACCACGAGACCGGCAAAACTATTATGGGTATTACTAAAAAAATAATATAGTATAGT
Organism: uncultured Bacteroidota bacterium; assembly: GCA_963726845.1. Taxonomy (GTDB): domain Bacteria; phylum Bacteroidota; class Bacteroidia; order Bacteroidales; family DTGW01; genus CAVSGB01. Next base: position 25,329 of record CAVSGB010000138.1, read on the forward strand.
ATTTTCGAAACAATTAGATTTAATTGCATTTGCTTAAATGATTTATTGCTACCTAATTCTGCTCCCATTTTTTTATATTCATAAAGTTTCTGGAAATCTTTGAGGGTTGTCCATGATATAGTCATCAAACCATAAAAAAACCAGGCATATAAATATTGATATTTATGAACTTTTAGAAGAGTTTTGTGTGGTGAAAATCGTAAAAGCCCCATCGGATCTATATCTTCATCATGTCCTTCAATATTTGTGAAACCATGATGTAAAGTGTTATGCTGATATTGCCAATTAGGCGGGAAGCCTCCAAGCAGATATAATGAATTAGAAAGCAGGGAATTTATTTTCTGGTTTTTCGAATATGATCTGTGGTTGGCATCGTGCATTAGCGCCATTCCAATACCTGCCATACCAAAACCCATTATGATCCAGCATAAAAATATCATTGGAAAAATTTGAACAATTCCTGACAACATTAATATAAAAGGTACCAGGTATAAAGAAATCATAAACAGAGATTTCAAAACAATATTGGTGTTACCATATTTTGAGATATGGCCTTTTTCGAAGTATTCTTTGACTTTCTCCCTTAATTCGTAAATAAATTCGGGTTGGGTTTGCAGTGAGAATTTTATTTTATCTTTTATCATAATAGTTCATTTAATTTGGCCCGATTAAAGTGAAAAATTTATATTGGCTTTGTCGCCCTAATAAATACATAATCAATCATCTTTCTATTATATAAGTAACCGAGCATCCATGAAATAATAGTCAGTCCGAGAACCTGTCCAGAAACCGCGAATCCGTAATGCGTTGACTATAGAACCATTTAAGGTTAAATTTAGAATAGCCAGGATAAACTTTATCACCGGCAACTTCACATGAGTCAATTGTGAATCCAATCTTTTTTAGCATTTCAATCATTTCATCTGTCGACATCCAATTTTCTTTTGGCATGTACCAATGTTTAGCGCAAGAATTAGCTATTGTCCTGTCAATAATGTTTTTCTTATAAACTCTGTAATTCACGGTTATATCAGCAAGCAATAATACGCCTTGGTCAGCCAGTACTTCATAAGCTTTTTGCAGGAATTTTTTTCGTGTATTAAAATGTGCAGGGCCTTCTATCCCAATAACATATTTAAAACTTAAAGGTTTGAATGGCAATAAACATGCATCCATTTTCTCAAATATTATTTTGTCTGATAAATTAGAACCTTCAACCCTCGTTTTGGCAAATTCAATATGAGGACCAGTAATATCAATTGCAACTATTTTTTCCGGAAGTAATTTCTCATAAATTTCCATCGTTTCAGCGCCATATCCGCAAGCTACATTAAGTACTGTACCTTTATTAAGAGGTTTCTCAGCTATTAATAAATGATTAATCAAAGAATCTACTGCCTGATGATAATTTAAGCGATGATCCTGCCAGTAACCAAGCGATAAAAATCCTCCATCCTGGAACCCTCTTTGATTGGATCCATGTGTATAGAACCTCTCGACATTTTGTTCGTGTGTTGTTTTCATTTTACAAATTATTAAGTCGTAATACGAATATTAACAATGCTTTAAACAATAAATTTTATCAATAAACCATATATAAGGCTTATAAATAGAGATTTAATTTAAATGTAAAGTTACAATGACATAAAACCCTACGCAAAAAGATGGGATTAATGAACGCCATTTAGTGATAAACTAAACAGCATTGGGGTTATTAACATTTTTAAAGGGTGGATAACATTCGTCCCTTACTATAACTTTTTAATTATTTAGTTTTAATAATAATAGTTTACATAGAATAAATTTTGTGAATATTTTAAACAGTGAAAATTATCTTAATTTTGAATTAAAGTTGCTATAAGTTGCATAAAAAAAGCCCCGCAAATGGCGGGGCTCAAAATTTTAAATGTTTAGATTATTATAAACTATGCTAGTTTAACATTTACCGCATTTAAACCTTTTCTACCTTCTTCCAAATCAAAAGTAACTTCGTCATTCTCCCTGATACTATCTTTTAAGCCGTTTGAATGTACAAAATACTCTTTAGGAGAATTTGCATCTTTGATGAATCCGAATCCTTTCGAATCATTAAAAAATTTTACTGTTCCTTTATTCATAATTTGAATTTAAATTAAGGCTGCAAGGTATGCTTAATAATTGAAATATTCGCATTATTTAAGATATATGAATCAGATATATATTTAATTTTACAGAATATCTAAATTTCACCAATAATTAAGGTTACATTTACATCTTTAAACTTTTTTGGTAATTAGTTGTTTCTCTTAAACAATACTAATAAATTATAAATGTCCTTCTATCTAAAATAATAATGGTTTCAATTTTAAAAATCTTCCAGAGAACTTCAAGATATTTGATTTAGCTACAAACAATTTTTTAACTCATGTTCAGATAGAATTTAGTAAAAATAAAATGCAATTTTAAATTATAATAAAAGAGAAAATATTTTATATGTAGCAATACATTAATACCCATTTTAAATAAGTAATTAAATTAATTGAAAGGAATAACAACATGTTTGAAAGAAAACAAAATAATTTTAAAACGCCAGATTTGGCCAAGCTGCAGGAGGTTGTAATTGATCTTAGGACTAAAATTTATATTGCAATAGGATCCGATCCGGCAGAAGCCAAAATTCGATATTTAGCAAGGTTGGAAGCTAAAAATAAAGTGCAGCTTGCCACAAGAAAGCCCGTTGCATCTTAAAGATATAAAGATATTCTCTTCTTGCATCTCATATGTTTTAACTTTTTAAAACGTGAAAAAAATTCACGTTTTTTTTATGTTATTTAATAATATGATACCTGCCAGTCTTTTAAATTTTTATGAAATTTAGACGAAACATGGAAATAATAATTCTGCGTATGCTGAGCCTGATTTCTTATAACGAAAATATATAGATAACTTAAGAATTATCAATTAAATATTTTTTACTTCTACCGCGAAGAATAAAAGCTATATTTATTTTAAAAATCCCAAAAGCTCGTTAATTCGGGTGAATAAACTAAACACTGCATGTAGCCATTGAATTATCAGGATTCTTCTTTCAATATTATTTACTTTGATTCTTAATGAGTGTTTCGAATATTATTCAAATAATAATCATTGTCTATAATATTTATGCTCAGCTTGCATAATTCATTGAATTAAATTATTTTAGCAACTTGGGTAATTTCATATATCAACACTATTGTTTATGAATGTTAGAAGATTTTTTAAAGAGGAACTACATAAACATATACCTCCTATTAAATGGCTCTCTGAGTATTCTCTAGGACTTCTTGGCAGCGATACATTGTCTGGTTTTACGTTAGCTGCTTATGCTATTCCGGTTTCACTGGCTTACGCAACATTGGCCGGATTACCACCGCAATATGGTATTTATGGATATCTTATTGGTGGAATTTTTTACGCCATGCTGGGCACAGGCAAACAACTTGCTATTGGCCCAGACTTCAGCAATTTCGATGATTGTTGGTGTAACACTTGCCAATCTTTCGAAAGGCGATGTTCAACGTTGGGTGGATTTAGCATCGTTATCGGCACTTTTATTTGCATGCATGAGTGTTTTGGCATATATTCTCCGCTTGAGCAGTATTATAAATTTTATAAGCGAAACAGTATTATTGGGTTTCAAAGCTGGTGCAGCCATTACTATTGGCCTGACACAGTTGCCGAAACTTTTTGGTATTCCCGGAGGTGGCGATAATTTTATAAACCGATTAGTCACACTTTTCAACCAATTACCGGGTACAAATATGTATATTTTTATATTTGGCATTGTGGCTATTCTTTTATTAATTACCGGAGACAAATTATTTCCTGGTAAACCCATTGCAATAATTATTGTTACAGTTTCTGTGCTCGTTATTACATTTACCCCTTTAGGTTCAATGGGTTTTAAAACTGTTGGCATTATCCCAAGCGGTATACCAAAATTGCACCTGCCAACATTAAATTTAAAGGATATTCAAAACATCCTACCATTGGCTTTTGCTTGTTTTCTTTTGGCTTATATCGAAAGCGTTTCTGCAGCAAAGACACTTGCTCAGAAAAATGGTTACGATATTGATGCAGGACAGGAATTACTTGCTTTGGGTGTTGCCAACCTTGCAGTATCTATAGGCCATGGATATCCTGTAAGCGGTGGCTTGTCGCAATCTGCAGTGAATGAAAAAGCAGGTGCTAAAACCCCAATCTCGCTTGTAGTTGCATCAGTAAGCATTGCAATTTGTCTTTTATTCCTGACCGGTTTACTCAAAAACCTTCCGATGGTTATTCTGGCTTCTATTGTATTGGTTGCCATTAAAGGACTATTTGATATCAAGGAAATGAAACGATTATTCAATGTTAACCGTTTCGATTTCGTAATTGCAATGACAGCTTTGATTAGTGTAATTGTATTTGGTATATTGTATGGTGTCCTAGCTGCAACACTATTCTCATTGATTCTTATTATCAGAACAGTTTCAGCCCCACACATAGCATTTCTTGGACGGATACCAGGTACTGACAGATATACCGATATTAAGCGGCATCCACATAATGAGTTGTTACCAGGTATACTATTATTAAGGGTAGAATCACCATTGGTATATTTTAATGTGGCAAATATATACCGAACCGTTTGGGATAAAGTTTTAGAATCGGGTTCATCATTAAAAGATGTTATTTTCGATTTAAGCACTTCAGCCTACATAGATTCCGGCAGCGGCTGATTAAGCGGCTTTATCTCAATCTTGAAGCTAAAGGCATTACATTAATGGTAGCTGAAGCACATTCTGAAGTTCGTGATATTTTACGCCGTGAAGATATTGAACATCTACTAGGCCACGTGAGCCGACGCGACACCCTCCACGACGTCATTTTAAATGCAATTGGCGAAAGTGAACCGGATATTAAAAAAGCTGCTGTCAAATCAAAGATCAAGCATATACCTGAAATTATTTCGAAAATAATTTTAGGCAATAACTATTTTACAAAAAGCCATCCTCCCGAATATTTCGAAAGCTTTAACAACGATCAAAATCCCTATATTACCCTTGTTACGTGCTCCGATTCGCGTGTACCTCTGAATGCATTGATGCCTGACACTTCCAATAAAGTATTTTCAATACAGAATATTGGCAACCAGATTCTTTCGACTGAAGGTTCAGTTGATTATGGAATTAACAATTTAAAAACACCATTACTTATGTTCCTGGGACATTCCGACTGCGGGGCAATAAAAGCCTATTTAAGTGGATTCGACAAAGAATCTTATGGAATCAAGCACGAACTCGACTTTTTACACCCAATTATTAAAGAAAATACAAACATAAAAGATATTGAGAAACTTCATGCCCATATTATTGAAAAGAACCTCGATTACCAGGTAAATATTGCCTGCAAAAAATATAAAGACCTGGTACAATCCGGAGAACTTACTATTATGGCCGGGTATTACGATTTCAGGGGAGAATATGGCAAAGGAATGGGCGATATCGTTATTGTAAATGTGAACAAACATAAAGATGTTGAGGAAATGCGTAACCTGCCTGTTTTTTCAGCATTATCAGCAGCACAAAAGGAATTACACATTGGGAGGTTATTGAAAATTATATAAAAAAATTAAATCAAACTTAGGTGTCTTCAAAAACTATAAAATTTTAATCCTGATTTGAATATTACTAATAATTATTTTTGTCGCTAGCTCTGCTCGCTTCAAAGCCAGCTAACTTTAATAAAGCCCCGCTAGTTGTTGGAAATATTTTAAATAATCACCGGTTCATTTAACTATTAATTTCTGACTTTTTGAACTTAGATTATTGTTAATTTTCAAAATATAAACACCCGAAGATAATCCAGAATTGACATTTGTAGATGCTTCCGTAAGTGTTGTTTTATACAAAAGTTTACCTTGCATGTCATATATTTCCACAAGTGGCCTGCCTGTTATATCTGTAAAAGCAATTTTAAAATAGCCATCATTATTAGGGTTAGGAAAAACACTAACATTTCCAAAAGTGTTTGGAACCACAATTAATTGCGGATCTTTCAGCTTTGTTAAAGAAAACTTCTGGTTATCTTCTATACCGCCAGTCCATTGAATAATAGGAACCCCACTGACTGTAGAGGCAGAATAAATATCAAGACAAAGTTTACTGTTGTAATTCTTAATTTGGAAATAACCGTTTTTGTCTTTTATAAATTGCCATTTCTGGCTGCTAATGTTGCTAAAAGTTCTTTGCTCAATACCTTCGCCAACAGTGCCAGAACTATTTACTACATTCAATGCCTTACCACTTTTAACCGAAGATATTTCGCAATATCCTTTACCGATATCTGTAATGACCCATTCCTGATTTGTACTGTCAACAGGAGTCATTTGCTTAATCACTGTGCCTTCAGCCGTGGAAAAATTTGCAACGGCCAAAGACAAAGCCGCTGAATTTTGATATAATTTTATAGGTGGCACCGGAAACAATGCCAGTATCATTTGCAGCAATTGCAACAACATTTATCCTGATTGAAGTATCGCTGATACATCCATTTGCGTTTTTATATGACACGATATAGTAGCCGCTTTGGTATGGTTGAATGTCGTTTAATATAATTTCCCTTGTTGCAGCACTAAACCCTTTTGGACCTGACCATAACCAGGTTGTGTCAGAAGTCGGTTGAGGTGCTATAACTACGGAATCTCCTACATTTACTATTGAACTGGCATTATGAGTCCAGGCACCTCCATTGACTTGTAAATATGGATTTATAACAGAAGAGATACAGCCGCTATCTCCGGCAAAAACAGATGCAATGTGTGCAGTATTTTTAATTCCATTTGGTACGTTAATGGCTGTATTTCCCCATAAAGTCAGACTATTGCCCGCCCAGTCGTAACTCATATCGGTATATGTCGGATCGCTGTTACCCTTCCATGACCATGCCATCCAACCTATTCCATTTCTCTGACAGGTATTCATAACAGCTGTATCATTTACTGAAGCAGCAAATTCACCTACGATAAATGGAATTCCGGCATTTTTTACAGATGGCAGGTTTTCGGGATTTGACCCTCCTCCAGGCGCCCATTCGCCATATAGGTGCAATGTAAACAGGCAATTCTTAAGCGAATCGCCGTTAAAAACATCCATTGCATATTTTTTTAATGTACCACCATTGATGAGGTCTTGGCCGCAGTCCGGAGCATCAATTACCAGGGTAGTTTTTATACCACCTCTTCTCATTATCGAAACTGCATTTAAGTAAGCATTGCGCCATGAAACCGGTGAACTTTGGGCCATCGCCCAGTCCCCCCATTCGTTGGCAATGTTTATTAAAATATACCTGGCAATATCAGGTCTTGTCAGAAAAGATTTTTTACTTACCCACCAATTTGCCATAGCTGCCAGTCCACTTGAAGTTGTTCCGCATGTTGCATCGTGAAGTTCAACTTCCGGGATCATGTTATTGCTTATGCAACTTTTGACGCAATTTTGCCAATCGGCATCTGCTGTAGTCGTATTCATCACAATTCTTAAACAGTTTGCGTTTGAATTTTTCCTGATATTCAAAATGTTGGTTCTTACATCAGAAACAAACCAGGATAAAGGCACAGCAAAACCTCTTTGCATAAATGGTTTCCCATTGGCATCGATAAGTTGAGTACCTGATATGGTAAAACCTTGCGACCATGCCATATTTAGATAAAAATTGACAAATATAACGACCAAAATTATTTTCTTCATTTTTCACAGATTAATTGTTTTTATTACATGATGGTAAAAAAATTAAAACTAAACTATTCTCATTAAACTTATCAAATTCCGTCCATTTATTTTCGATTATAATATTATCGGTTTATAAAAAAAAACGCAAATTTCATTTTGAAAATTTGCGTTTTTATAAGAGAAGTTATTCTTTTTTAATGAAACATCCATACACTTACGTACACAACAAGGATATTGACCCCGAAGGGCTCTGCGAAGCAAATATAACAGGATGTTTACCTTCGGTGAGCCCTGCAGGGTTCATGAGAATCAACCGTAATATTATTAGATGTTTAACTTAATTATGTTCTCATGAAACATTCATGCACTATCGTACACAATGAGGATATGAATATAAAATGGATGTTCCATTCGAATCAACTATAAGATTATTAAATGTTTAACTTAATAATATTCGGATGAATAAAAAAGAAATCTATATTCAAAGTACTTATATTAATTCAATAAGATTTATGTGTTAATATAAACTTATCTCAAAATTAACTTTTGCGTTTCAACTGCATTGCCGGTATTTACATTAATTATGTACAAACCTTTAGATAAGTTGCTTAAATCAATCTGTAAATACGATTTTTCAAGTTTTATTGTTTTTACCAATTCACCCAATGTATTGAACACTTCGATGTTTGCATTTTCGCACGCCTTTAGGTTAACAATTCCTGTTGAAGGATTTGGATAAATACTTATCGAATTCGTATTTACTGATTCCACACTAACAACAGGTGCAGACTGAATTACAGTTACACTATCAATATTATCCCAGTCATTTTTACCCATTACATCTTTTGCGTCAATACCTCCATTTTTATAAGGGGCATAACATTTTTCCCTTATATCAACAAAATTTCTCACATAATAACCAATAATAAGACGCTGGCCAGCCCATTTAGAATTGGCAGGTATATTTAGTTTAGCAACAAGTACAGTGTCAACACCATAAACTCCATCTGGATTTGGCAATACATTAGGAAAAGTATCAATTTGAACCCTATCTGCTACTGGGTCGCCACCGGTTGGATAAGCATCGAAAGACAGAATATGGTAAATAGTATCAGTACTGGTACTTGTTCCTGACCAATTCATTTTTTCTTCCAATGAATAAGTATACAATGCCCCGGCTGTAGGAATTGTAGCTATATCCTGGTATAATTCTCCTGCATTGCCGTTCATATAAGCACGATATTTTCCATGCATATTGGTTCCAGGTTCACGCCCCTCGTGGTTCGTTGTAGTATCATCCGTTGTCCAGGCCGTAATTTCATAATTATTAAGTTGTTGATACTTAACGCCATCATCTGGATCTTCAAATCCCGGATTTTCGACAAGATTTGTTTGTGTGTAGGCCACCATAGTCATCAATGCACCTAACAGTACAAATAGTAATTTTCTCTTCATAATATTAATTTTAATTAGTTAATAATAAGTAATTAGTAATAAATGAAAAATATAAATAATACACAAACTTTTAGTTTTTTTTTACTCTCATTATATATTTTTACCCACATATATTGCAGAATTAAAAAATGTAAGTAAAGTTTCAAGCCAAATGTATTATCATTAGTAATCGGACTATCGGAAAATAGTATCAAATTTTCGGACTATTGTATCATTTTAAATAAACGCTACGAATCAAAGGATAAACGGAAAATCAATATGTCAAATTTGATTCTTCTTACTAAGACTCAGGTTTCATAACACTTTTCTCTGAAAAACTTTTCAGAACTGCATTTATTTCTCTATTTTCGGGTTTGAATTAATCATCGGTTAAATGGAAAAAAGTTTGGCGAAATTTTTAACAATAATCTTAATTCTTTTACATTCTTTTTTCTTATTCTCTCAAATAGATGATTTGAAATTTGTTCACCTCTCAACTGAGAAAGGCCTTTCAATCAGCGATGTTAAGAAAATAATTCAGGATAAAGATGGTTTTATCTGGATTGCAACTTCAGATGGGTTGAACAGGTATGATGGCCTGAATTTTAAAATATTTAAAAAAAATTCCCGCGATACTTCCAGTCTTCAGGATAATAATATTACAACTTTATGTATTGACAATGGGGGAAATCTGTGGATTGGAACATTTAGTGGCGGCTTAAGCAGATATGTAAAAGAAAAGGATTGTTTTGTCAATTATGTAAACAACCCTAAAGATTCGAACTCGATTATAGATAATACTATAGAATCTATCGCGACCGATTCCTATGGCAAATTATGGATTGCTAGTTTTTGGGGACTTCAAATGTACAATCCGGTAAAGAACAACTTTTTGCGTTTTCCGGAGAATCCTTTGATTACTATCACGTCTAAAGGGTTTCAACAACTTCGTAAAATAATTAAAAGCAAACCTTTAATTGACTGGCTGAAATTAAAAATCGGGGAAACATTTCCTCAGAACAAACTTGTGGATTTCCTTAATGAACAGGTTCCGTCCAATACTGTAAAGGAATATAAAGAAAATATTAAGAAAAATTCCATAATTTCTTTAAACAATAGAGCGATAGCTGAAATCCATCTCAGGATAATCTGTGCTGATAATAAAGGCAATATATGGATAGGTTATACCAGTGGAATGGTAAGTTGCTTCAATACTTTGACTAAGGAATTCAAACATTATTCTTTTATTTTCAACAATAATCCAATAATGGGAGAACTTTTTATTTCCGATATTGCTGTTGACAGTTTAAATATTTGGATATCTGTTCATGGAGCAGGATTATTCATATTTAATAAACAAACTGAAAAATGGAACAAATTTGAAAAATTGACAGAACCATTTTTCAATGCCGTTTTCAAAGACAAGAAGGGCAATATTTGGTTTGGCTCGTCTGAAAATGGGCTTGCACTGTATAATAAAAATAAAGAAATTATTTATTACAAGCACAGCGACAAAAATAAATACAGCCTTTCGAGTAATAACATTTCATGTATTTATAGCGATAATCAAGACAATTTATGGATTGGGTGTACACTGGGCGATATTGATTATGCCATAAAACAAAAACCTTTTCATTATTTCGGACAAGGTACACTTGGTAATTTAACAAATATCAACGTGTCTTCTGTTGTTGAAGATGAAAATAATATACTTTGGATAGGATTTTATAACGAAGGCGGGTTAGATATCATCAACAAAGTAACCTCAAAAAAAAGGCACATTTCTCCTCAGAAAAACAATAAGTCAGCACTCGGGGAAGGAACAGTACATACCTTATTTATAGACAGTCATAAAAATCTGTGGATAGGGACTTATTTGGGTGGTTTGCAAATGTTCGACAAAAATAATGACAGGTTTATAACATATGTACATAACCCTTCAGACAGTAATAGCATTTCAGGAAATGATATCAGAAAAATTACAGAAGATAAAGAAGGCAATTTATGGATAGCGGTTCATGGGGCCGGAGTAGAAAAGTTTAATATCCAAACTAAAAAATTTAAACATTACAGGGTAAATTATCTCGATTTGAAATATTCAATCTCAAGTGACTGGACTTTTTCTGTAGTTTGTGACAAGGATGATAATATCTGGATAGGATCAGTTGAAGGTATATCTAAAATTGAAAAAAAATCGCCGGTTATAAAACACTATAAAAACCAACCGGGAAATGAAAAAAGTTTAAGCAATAACCAGGTATATACTATATTTCAGGATTCAAACGGCAATATGTGGTTTGGGACAACTGAAGGACTTAACATGCTGAATCCAGAAACTGAAACATTCAGGACATTTACCAAAAAAGAAGGCCTTCCAAATGACAATATAACCGGCATTATTGAAGATAATAAAAAAAATTTATGGATTAGCACTTTCAAAGGTTTGTCCAGGTTTTCACTTACAGATTTCAGTGTTAAAAATTTCGACGAATCAGATGGACTGGAGACTGATGAATTTTTATTGCCCGGTGGCTATAAAAACAAGAATGGAGAAATTTATTTCGGGGGAAGAAAGGGATTGATTTATATTAAACCAGATGAAATAAAGTATAATACGTTTGACCCACCGGTTTTTATAACCGATTTTAAGCTATTCAATCAATCTGTATTAGTTGGATTAAAAGCTGGTACTGACTTTCATCTTGACAAACAAATTGCTTATACAAACGAGATAACACTTCAGCATTATCAGAACGTGCTAACATTTGAATTTAAAGCACTTAATTATATTTTACCGGAAAAGAACCAGTTCGCTTATAAAATGGAAGGGTTCGACAATCAATGGAATAATATAGGAAGCAAACACGAAGTTACATACACAAACCTGCCTCCAGGTAGTTATACATTTCATGTTAAAGCAGCAAACAATGATGGGAAATGGAATGAAAAAGGATGTTTTGTGAAATTAATAATAAGGCCTCCATTATGGAAAACTTATTGGGCATATTTAATATATATTTCAATTGTTGCCTTGCTTTTGGTTTGGTTCAGGTATTCGATACTTCGCCGGGAGAAATTCAGGAGCAACCTGGAATTGGAACGTATTGAAGCCAAAAGGATGCACGATCTCGACATGATGAAATTACGGTTTTTTACAAATATCACCCATGAATTCAGGACACCTTTAACATTAATTGTCGGGCCGGTTGAAAGTCTTATTAAATCAGTACGTGAAGAATATATGCAAATACAATTAAAACTCATCAGCAGGAATGCAGAAAGGTTGCTGAGGCTTATTAACCAATTAATGGATTTCAGAAAATTGGAGGCAGGAGGATTAAAGTTAGAAGCTTCTAAATTAGATATTATTGGTTTTGTAAATGAAATTGCAAATTCTTTCAGTTATGAAGCAAAGGAACGCGGTATAGATTTTAAAGTAGAAAGCAAAGAAAAAGAAATAGATGTCTGGTTCGACCCGGATAAAATGGACAAGGTAATGTATAATCTCATTGCCAATGCTTTTAAGTTTACTCCTGACAAGGGAAAGATTAATATATTTTTAGCAATAAAACCTTTAAAATTATTAAAAAGCGAAATTGCGGAAAACAACGTTGAAATAATTGTAGAGGATACAGGGATTGGAATATCAAATGAAGATTTGCCATTTGTGTTTGAAAAATATTATCAGGCAAATACGCCTAATAAAAATATTGGGACCGGTATAGGCCTTGCACTTACCAAAGAGTTGATAGAACTCCATAAAGGTACAATCTCTGTCGAAAGTTCGTATGGAAAAGGTTCAAAGTTCATTATAAACTTACCTGTTGGAAGTAATCATCTTGAGACTTTTCAGATGTCTGAAAACGAGTTGGAAATTTCGACAGAATTATCTGAAGTGAAAGAAGAAGATAGCGCTTTGGCACAAAAAGTCGATATCCTCGAAACAACCGAGTCCCAATCAAAAAATAAATTACCGTTGCTGCTGATTATAGAGGACAATTCAGATTTAAGGCTATTTATAAGAAATGAACTTTCAAATATTTTTAATATAATACAAACAGATGACGGCATAAAAGGATTTGATAAGGCGATATCAAATATCCCGGATATTATAATTAGTGATGTAATGATGCCAGGAGTGGACGGAATTGAATTATGTGGAAAGTTAAAAAAAGATGAGCGTACCAGTCATATTCCTATTATCTTATTGACTGCACGGATTGCTGAATCACAAATTCTGGAAGGACTTGAAACAGGAGCCGATGATTATATTATAAAACCATTTAATACAGCGCTACTTAAAGCAAGGGCTCAAAATCTTATCAAGTCCAGGCGATTGTTAAGGGAACAGTTTCAAAAACAACCTCAATTTACATCATCAGTGGTTACTCCAACTTCTATTGATCAGGAATTTATTTCTAAAGTATTAAATATAATTAATAAAAATATTCCCAATTCTGAATTCGATGCATTTCAATTTGCATCTGACATTGGAATGAGCCGTTCCCAACTTTATAGAAAACTTCAAGCACTTACAGGGTTTTCAGTAAATGAATTAATTCGAAACTGCAGGTTAAAAAAAGCAGCGGAACTTTTGATTACAAAAAAATACAATGTAACTGAAACGGCCTCAAATGTAGGGTTTAATGATCTTACATATTTTATAAGGTGCTTTTCTAAATACTATGGTGTTACACCTTCAAAATATATATTTTCTCAAAATTCTCAAAGAAATTGAATCTTGGCTTAAACTTATTCCAATTGTCAATCATTTACTTTGCGAGATGTTGTTTTTCAATTGGCTGCAACTATAGTTACTGAGGGACTATTAACGAAATGACATAATTATCTGATCCGAAGCTTTATCGCTATTTCAATGAAATCATGACATTCTGCGAAAAAGTCAGTAATAATATGTTTACAATAGTTCAACTGTTAAAAAGAATCAGGAATCTTTTCCATCAAAAATTTTCTATTGGAAGCAAATTCTGCATATAATCCAAATAAAGTAATCTTTGAGATCATATTACAATTTTTTGATATTATTCTCCGATTTAAAAAGTACACTTAACGCTAATTTTGGAAAATCATAGTAATAATTGAGAAAGTGGATAAAAGTTAAATTTGTAGGTTGTTTTAAAAAAGTAATGAAAGTACTAATAATTCATTATTTTTTGAATAGGAAATTGAAATGTATCTTAAAATTTCAATTTCCTATGTTTTTATTTAATTGAAACATCCATGCACTTGCGTTCACAACAAGTATGAAAATAACATGGATGTTTACCTTAGTTGAGCCTTGCGGGGTTCATTAGAATCAACTATAAGATTATTAAATGTTTAACTTAATTATATTCTCATAAAATGATACAGAAATTTTGATTACTAAAATGCTGAAATAATAATTTTATCAAATCAAAATATTATTTTATATGTCACACATATTACGATTCATTAAATTATTTGTATTCATCATTTTTCTTCCAACAATTAGCGAATGTCAAATTAAAGAAGTGATGGATGTCAGGCAAATCTATGATGTAAAAGGATACTGGCAATTTAGTGTCGATTAAAACAATGTAGGAATTATAAAGAACATTCCACTGCATGCCAGTTTATTTCTGAATTTTGGAACTATAAAATGTTTACAGGTTTTGCTAAGCAAAACGGCCACGGGTTCTCGTCAGGCACTATGGGAATATTGACAGATCCGAAACATCCCATATTCAATAGTTTCCCAACAGATTTCAATACAAATTGGCAGTGGTGGACAAAAGTTAAGTATGCCAGGCCTGTTATTCTGGATAGCTTAGATATTAATACAAAGCCAATTGTTCAAGTGATTGACAAAATAAACCGAAATTATAAATTAGGACTTATCGTCGAATATAAAATAGGTAAAGGAAAATTTTTGATATAGCATCAAATTTACCTTGGCATTTGGAGAAGATTGAAATTAAATCTTTTATAAAAGTATTCTAACCTACATGAAGTTTGAAAAATTTTCACCAGATCAAAAAAATTCAATTGACAAATAGGAAACACTTTTTTAATAAAGGCTTATCAAATTTTAGAATACTCAACAATATCAAGCTTTATTTTTCAAATACATACTTAAAATAGAAAGTAATAATTGCCTTTTGATGGGTTTTGTAATGTAATCTGCGCAACCGGCTTCTAAAGCCTTAAGTTTATCATCTTGTGAAGCGTAAGCAGTTTGAGCAATTATTTTAATTTTTGGATCAATATTTTTTATCATTTTTGTTGCCATATAGCCATCCATGCCCTGCAACCTGATATCCATAAGTATTATATCAAATAAATTTCCAGATTTGACAATATTAACTGCTGATTCGCCATTTTGAATAAATGAAAGTTCCATTCCCAGGTTATTTAAAAGTTCTTTTAGATATTGGGCATTATACTGGTCATCTTCTACTATTAGGACTTTTTTATTATTAAAAATGGATAGGTCAAATTCTTCAGTTTGTTTCGATTTTTCTTTTGTTGCAGATGCTGCTTTATAAGGTATAGAAAACTGAAAAGTGCTTCCTTTTGATGGTTCAGATATAACGCTGATACTACCATCTAAAATGTTTAACAGGCCTTTAACGATTGCCAATCCAAGACCTGTGCCACCAAATGGCCTTGTACTGCTATTATCGAGCTGCATAAACCGTTCGAATATTAATGGTATTTTATCATTCTCAATTCCAATTCCAGTATCTGAAATTTTAAACGAAATAACGTTTTCAGCAACTAATTCGCATGAAACTGCAATTTTACCTACCTGGGTAAACTTAAAGGCATTGTTGATTAAGTTAATCAGTATTTGCTTTAATTTTACTTTATCTGTAATTATCCCGGACTGGTATTTGCTTTCAAGAGGCAATACTTCAAAATGTATATATAATTTGCCAATTTTTTGTCTGTGGGC